>JBJOPA010000078.1:0-3676 GCA_046051005.1 Bacteroidota bacterium | reverse complement strand
CTACGTTTCCAAGCGCGCCAAAGGCAAAACCGTTAGAAATGGGCGTTTGGCAGACGTTGCGCCCACGATTTTGCAACTTTTAGGTATCGAAAGACCAGCAGAAATGACAGGCGAATGCCTAATTTCGTAGAATCGCCCAAAAAGGCTACCCCCCAGTATATTTGGCATTTTTGACGAAAAAATGAAAAAAAGTGGAACATCACAACGATGTTTCACTTTTTCTATTTCAAATAACCCTATTTTTGCAGCGAAAAAATAATCATTTTTCAATTGAAAAATATTTTTTTTAACCCAATTAATTATCAATTTTAAATGAAAAAAAAAGTTGTTTTAGCCTATTCGGGCGGCTTGGACACGTCGTTTTGTATCAAATATTTGACGACCGAACAAAATTGCGAAATCCACGCCGTCACCGTTGACACAGGCGGTTTCAGCTCCGCCGAACTTGCCGACATGGAGCAACGCGCCTACGAATTGGGCGCAAAAACCTTCGCCGTCATTGATGCAGTGGACAATTACTACGAAGAATGTATCAAATTTTTGATTTTTGGAAACGTATTGCGCAACCAAACTTATCCGCTTTCTGTCTCTGCCGAGCGCATGTTTCAGGCGTTGGCGGTCATTCGTTTTGCCAATAAAATGGGGGCAACTGCCATCGCGCACGGCTCGACGGGCGCAGGAAACGACCAAGTTCGATTTGATTTAATTTTCAATGTGTTGGGAAATCAACTTGAAATCATTACGCCCATTCGAGATTTGAAACTCAGTCGTCAGGCAGAAATTGATTATTTGAACCAACACAATATCGTTTGGAGTTGGGAAAAAGCGCAATATTCCATCAACAAAGGCATTTGGGGAACTTCCGTTGGCGGAAAGGAAACCTTGACCAGCCACCAAGCATTACCCGATTCCGCCTATCCAACCCAACTCGACGCAGCCGCAAAACCATTGACCATCGAACTCCATTTCGAGCGCGGCGAGTTGTGGGGCATCAACGAAAATACGTTCAAAAAACCCACCGAAGCCATCATAATGCTTGAAAACATAGCAAAACCCTACGCCATCGGGCGCGATACGCACGTCGGAGACACCATCATCGGCATCAAAGGGCGCGTAGGTTTTGAAGCCGCAGCCGCGCTCATTATCATAAAAAGTCATCATTTGTTAGAAAAACATACGCTCGGAAAATGGCAAAGCTATTGGAAAGAACAACTCGCCAATTGGTACGGCATGTTGCTGCACGAAGGGCAATTTTTGGACCCCGTCATGCGAAATATCGAAACTTTCCTTGCCGATACGCAACAAAATGTGACGGGAAAAGTCATCGTCACGCTGCTGCCTTATCGGTTTGAGTTGGCGGGAATTGTGTCCGATTCTGACCTCATGTCCAGCAAATTTGGTACTTACGGCGAAATGAACAACGCTTGGTCGGGCGACGATGTCAAGGGTTTTACCAAAATATTGGGCAATGCTACTCAAATTTGGCACGCCGTGAATCAAAAAAATGAAATCGTATAGTTTTTTTATTTATAAAATTTTTGTTTTTAATTAGTTTTCCGCTCCGTGCTTGGTGTTGATATTTTTTTAGTCGTTCGAGCTTCTAAAAACTTGAACGATTAAAAAAATATCAAAAAAAATGCCCCCCCCAGTATAAGTCCCCCCTCGATCCCCCCGAAAGGGGGAAGTAAGGCATTTTCGAGAAAAAACATCTCAAACAATGCCCAAAATGGACAAAACACCAAAAACAATCAGCAACAACGCGACTATTTTTTGAATCGTTTCGACCGTAATTTTTTTCAAAAAACGATTGCCGCCCCACGCGCCCGCGAAAGCGCACAACGTAGCAACACCGATGAGCGAAAAATCAAGATTGGTATTAAAAAAATACGTCGAATAAAGCGACAATCGCGACACATCCACCAAACACGCGATGGCAATGCCCGTTGCAATAAATTCTATTTTTGGCAAATTCAACCGAATCAAAAATGCGCTGCGCAATGCCCCTTGAAAACCCACCAATCCACCAAAAAATCCGCTCAATGCGCCGCCATAAGGCAAATATTTTTCATTAAACGTTTTATTTTTCAAAGCAGGCAAGATTTCAAACAAGGCAAAAAACAACAATAAAACGCCGATACATATTTTCAAAACGCTTATTTCCATCGTTTTGCCAAAGCATTCGTAAGCGAAAATGGGTGCGATTTGCCCCATTTTTTGCAAGCAAAACGCGCCCAACAGCGCACCCAACAACGATGGAATGCCAAAAACCAATAAAACTCTTCTTGAAAATCGAAAACCAACCAAACCAATTTTAAAAATATTATTCAAAAAATGGACAATGGCAGTCATCGCCACAGCAATTTCGATGGGGAAAAACATAGCAAAAGCTGGCAACAGCAGTGTTCCAAGCCCAAAACCCGAAAAAAATGTGAGCATCGAAGCCCCAAAAGCGACGACACCAATCAAGAGATATTCTACCATTATCTTTTTTCTTTAAAAAAATTTTTCATTAAAAGAGCCGCTTCATTGGCAAGCAAACCATGTTCGACGACGGTTTTGGGGTGCAATATTTCGTGGCTAAATCGCGCAAAACCGCGTTTTTCGTCGCTGGCAGCCCACACGATTCTGCCCAATTTTGCCCAACCCAACGCGCCCGCGCACATGGCGCAAGGTTCGAGTGTAACATACAACGTACATTCGTCTAAATATTTGTTTCCCAAAAAATTAGCGGCGGCGGTCAATGCCAAAATCTCGGCATGAGCGGTCACGTCTTTCAACAATTCGGTTTGGTTGTGGGCGCGAGCGATGATTCTGTCGCCGCAAACCACAACCGCGCCAACGGGAATCTCGCCTTCCAAAGCGGCATTTTCAGCTTCCAAAAGGGCGCGACGCATGAAAAATTCGTCGTTATAAACTTGAATCATTTTTAGATATAATTATTTATCGAATTTACATCATTTTCAATTTGACGTTTGATGCGCTCGTAACTGGCAGAAAAATCCGCAACTGTGATGTCCACTTTGGCAGTTGCCTCGCTGATTTGGTCTTTTATTTGCGCCAACGCTTGCTCATGTTCGCCAATTTCGCGGTTGAGTTGCTCGATTTGAGCGCGTTTTTGCTTGATATTTACGTCCAAATTTTCCCGTTCCGTTTCTTTTGTCCCCACTTGCTGACTGCGTTGGCGATTGGCGGCTTCTGTAAATTTACTGGCTTCTTGTGCCAAAACGGTTAGATAATGCGCTGCCGATTGTTGCAATTTTTCTTTGGTTGCGCCCATCGTTTGCGCCATCGCGAAGGCAGATTTGAAGCGCGTGGCTTCGTCCATCGGCATGTGTTGCAGGTTTTTGATGGATTGTTTATACTCAATATAATCAAAACCTTCTATGTTTGCAGCATTCATCGCGTTCAACAACATGTCCATAAATCGCTCGTCGGCTTCGCCTTTGATGCTCGAAACGGGGTTTGAAACCGTCGAAACGGGTTGAGATACTGGGGGGGGGGCTGGCGCAACCACTTTTTTGCCGTCAGTGGGCATTTCTTCTACAAAAATGCCTTTTAGTTTTTTTAAAAAATCACTCATAATTTTTTTTGAAAATTTTACAACGAATCCCTACAAAGTTCTGATTTTTTATTGAAATCCCATTAAATTTGCAGCGTTTTCTATTCTATAATATTT
>JBJOPA010000077.1:0-21792 GCA_046051005.1 Bacteroidota bacterium | reverse complement strand
TAAGTTACTACCCACTTTTTATTTATTTATTAAAAAAAGTGAGGCAAAAGTTCTTGGCATGTTGTAAATTAGAGTTGCTAAAAAAAAATTTAAAAATATGTTGCAACTTCTACCTCACGACAAAGTTAAGGAGTTTTTTCCATATCATCGTCAAGAATTGGTAAAAACTTTCCTTTTATTGAGCCAATGTATCCTCCAAAGTCGTACTTTGTGCCTCTACAAATGCCGCGCTTATGCAGGCGGCGCGTTAGGAAATAAAGTATTGAAAAAAGAAATCGTCTATAAAAAATTTATTCGATTTTTTTCAATAAAATGCCCTGACGCTTTTTGTATAGGCATTATTTATTTGATAATCAATATTTTAGGCATTGAAAATAGTAATTATTTGATAATAGACAGAACCAATTGGAAGATTGGAAAAACAAATGTCAATATTTTATATTTAGGTTTTTTATTGCCCAATGGCAGTTTTATTCCGATTCTTTTTGAGACCCTTGACAAACGAGGCAACTCCAATTTTTCGGAACGCTCACGCTTACTTCAACGGTTTTGCGAACTGTTGGAACAGAAAAAAAGCGCATTTTCGGCTGCTCAAAAATCAGTTTTATTGGCTGATCGCGAGTTTATCGGCGTTGAATGGTTCAAAATAATTGTCGAATCTGGGTTTTCTTTGGTCATTCGGCTACGAAATAAAAGCTATTTAAACGAACTGTGCGCCCAACAAAAAAACAAAAAAAGCCGAATGCTAAAAATAATTAGCAAAAGTATAGAGAACAATGGCTATTTTCGCGCCTCGATTATACTGGGGGAGCAACCGTTGTATTACATCGCACTTCCTTTGAAATCGCAAAGAAAAGGTGACAAAAAAGACGAATATCTAATTTTGATAACCGATGATTTTGATGTCAATTTGGCTAGCCAACGCTACGCTTTGCGGTGGAAAATTGAGGTATTTTTCTTCAATGTCAAGTCAAATGGGTTCAATTTGGAGGATATTAACCTAAAAGAACCGCAAAAAATGCAGTTAATGTTGACCATTTTAGGATTTTTATACGTCCTCATTCACAAGGAACATTTGGTAAATCGGAAGGTGATCAAGGAAAAAACATTCAAAAAAAGAACCGCAAATGCCATTTCTATTTTCAGAAATTCATACGACGATTTTAAAATTAAAGTATTGAATATCAACGATTTAATCAATTTTATTATTCAAAATCTAAACATAACCATTAAAATAAATCAAGACAAATATCAAAATGTAAAATACTTGAATTTAAAAAGTGGGTAGTAACTTATTATTTTTTAAAAAAAACTTCATGAAAATAATGACCTTAAAGTCAAGTCCGATTTTATGGGCTTTGCTCTTGTTTTTTACTTTTTCCACGACGGCTGCTGGTCAAAACATCAGCGGCATCATCAACAGCTATACGACCGTAACGGGTTTGGATAGTTGTCAGTCGAAATTAACGGTTAGTGGCACCACTGGTTTTACGGTGGGCGTGGGCGTAATTTTGATTCAGATGAACGGCGCATCTATGCTCGAAAATGACAATTCGAGTTTTGGTTCCATCACCGATTTACGAAAAGTGGGCTATTTTGAAGCCAACGTAGTAGATAGCATTGCGGGCAACGAAGTCTATCTTCGATATAGCATTGCGAATATCTACGATTTTCAAGGCATCGTCCAACTGGTCACCTACCCTACTTATGGCAATGCCATTGTGACGGACACCCTACGCCCAAAGGCTTGGGACGGAACCACAGGCGGCGTATTGGCATTTCAAGCCACGCAACTGACGCTCAATGCGCCCATTGATGCAACGGGTCGTGGTTTCAGAGGCGGCGCGGCTCCCAATCCTTTCACCGATTGCGTCGGCGGACCCGGTTCGAGCGCGGCAAACTACGTGTATAGTCGGTTCGACCAAGAGGGCGCGCCCAAAGGCGAAGGCGTAGCCAAAACCATCAACGGAAAAGAAAATGGACGCGGTTCGCAAGGCAATGGCGGCGGCGGCGGCAACAATCACAACGCAGGCGGCGGCGGTGGTAGCAACATCAGCGCAGGCGGTCTCGGCGGCAGAAACAAAGAACCCGCCTTGTTTGGTTGTTATGGAAACAATCCAGGTTTAGGTAGTTACGCGCTTCAAATTTTTAACGACCGCGCCTACATGGGCGGCGGCGGCGGCGCAGGACACGACAACAATCGAGTGGCTACGTCAGGCGGAAACGGCGGCGGAATTGTCATCATCAAAGCAACCACTATCAATTCGACCGTTGCAAGAAATATCCTCGCCAATGGCGCAGACGCACGCGAAAGCGGTGGTGACGGCGGCGGCGGCGGCGGTGGCGGCGGAACCATCGTGTTAGAAGCCAATACGGTTGGAAATTTGGTCAGTTTAAGCGTAAAAGGTGGCAATGGTGGCAATGCCAATAATAGCGGAGCCAATCGTTGTCAAGGTCCGGGCGGCGGCGGCGGCGGCGGACGTATTTTGGTTAATTTGACTTCTATCGCGGGTTCAAATATCAATGTCGCAGGTGGTACACCCGGCAATTCTATCAATTCGAGTGCATCAAACTGCCCCATCAGCAGCAACGGCGGTTTGTCTGGCGAAGTAGGTTTGAACACCCAATTGAATCAAACATCAAGCAGTATCATTCGATTGCTTATCAATGACCGCGTCTATCGCACGCATACCGTTTTCACACAACCTGTCAACAAAATCATTTGTGTCAATAAAAATGATACGATTAAATCGGTTATCAGAGGTCAAAATATGCGTTTTCAATGGCAAATGGACAGTGGAGCGGGTTTTCAAGACTTGACAAATGGCGGTAATTTTGCCAATGTAAACACACCAAATTTGGCAATCGTCAATGCGCCGCAAAATATTTCAACCAACCGTTTTAGATGCGTAACTACTGGGGGGTGCGTCACAACCACCGTTTTGACGACCAATGAAGTCGTCGTGACGATTACGCCGCGCCCAACGGCAACTTTTACACCCAATATTGTGGCAGGAACAAATGCGGTAACCTTCACCAACACGTCCATCAATGCGACTTCGTATCGTTGGCAATTTGGCGGCGGAGCAACAGCAACCACTGCAAACGCAAGCTACACGTTTCCAACACAAGGAAATTATACCGTTACATTGACGGCTTATAACAATTGTGATTCTTTTTCAGTTACACAATCCGTGATTTTAAATTCAAGACCGATTTCAGGTTTTCAGGCTTCGACGACCGATTATTGTGTACCTGCGCAAGTCAGTTATCAAAGCCAAACTTCCCAAAATACGACGGGTTGGCGATGGATTTTTCAAGGCGGTTCGCCTGCCACTTCTACCGATGTGAACCCTGTGGTGAATTACACGACGGCGGGCGCGTATGACGTTACCCTAATTGCAAGCAATCCGAATGGATTCGACACCTTGAGCCGAGCCGCCTATGTGCGCGTGAACGGCGTGCCAAATCCCACGTTTACGTGGCAACGAAATGTACAAACCGTTAGTTTTACCAACAGTACGACGGGGTCAACCAGTTTTTTATGGAATTTCGGAAATGGGCAGACTTCTACCCTCGCCAATCCACAAATTACGTTTGCAGCAGGCACGTACATCGTCAGTTTAACGGCGACCAACGCTTGTGGAACCAGCACTCGAAACGATACACTCGTCTTGTTGGGGCTGCCCAATGCTTCCATTTTGACCAATGTGAGAGAAGGTTGTTCACCGCTTCGGGTGCAATATGTGGCGCAAAACCCAATCAATGTCAGCAATTGGCGATGGACATTTACGGGTGGGTCACCCAGTAGTTCGAGCGTTCAGAACCCGTTGGTTACCTACACAACGCCGGGCGTGTATTCTGCAACGGTTGTTATGACCAATTCGGCAGGCAATACGACCTACGAATTGACCAATCACATTACCGTTCGCGAAACGCCGCGTGCAGATTTCTCGGCAACTGTGAGCGGAACCGTTGTTGAGTTTACCAATCGTTCGTTTGGAGCCGTAGCCAGTCGCTGGGATTTTGGAAACGGAGACGTACAAGTCAGAAATGAACCCATTTTTTCTTACATCTATAATCGAAATGGCTTGTTTCAAGTTACCTTGACCGTTACAAATCCGTATTGCGGCGCGGCAACTTCGCACCCTGTGGCGATTAATTACACTGATGTAAAAAATATCAACGACCCATCGCAGATGATAGATATTTTTCCAAATCCAACTTTGGGCATCATCAATTTACGGTTACTCCACCAAAATGCGGTTCCCGAAGACGGAAAAATTCAATTATTTTCTGCCATTGGCGAACGGGTTGCCACATTTCCTTTGGTTTGGAACCCCGCTTCGGCGCAGCAACTTGATATTTCAAATCTTCCAAGCGGCGTATATTGGCTCAAAATTGAAAGTTCAAAAATGAATGTTATGAAAAAAATAGTTAAGTTATAAACGTTCATTTTTTCATATAAAAAAAGTAGTTTGCTTCTTCATGGAGGCAGACTACTTTTTTTTTGCATTTTTTTCTTTTTTGATGCCCCCCCCCAGTATATTTGACCATTTTCATTGATTTTTTAGAAAAAAATGCTTAAAAAGCATCAATACGAAATATGGAAAACAAAACAATTGGAAAAAAAAGATTTTTTTCTTTACAAAATAACTTTATTTTAGAAAAAGTAATTATATTTACACCACTATTGAACGATGTCGCTTGCAACACACCAAATTTTTACTTTTTTCAATCATTTTCAACTAAAAAATATTACAACAATATGAAAATAACTAAATTTTTATTCTTGTTTGTGTTTGCTTTCACAACAACACAAATGTTTGCCCAAAAGGGTACTAATCTTCTCAAACTTGGCGGTAACTTCAATTCATACGGCGCTCCTGACGAAGAGACATTGAATCCCATCGGGTTTGGTGCTGCCTTTGAACACGCCTTCAATGACAAACAAACCATTGGATTTAATGTTGAATACGGCAAAAAAACGTATAATATCTCAATCATTGGTACTACGTTTGATGCAAGTATTGCACTCACCGCACTCGAATTAGAAGGGCGGCATTATTTTAAAGAAGCCTGCAATGGTTTTTATCTTGGATTGTCTGCTGGTGGAGTATTAGTGAAGTCAGCAGTCAGTTTCGGAGGAGTTTCGGAAAGTGGTACAGACACTTGGTTTAGTATGGCGGCGAAGTTGGGCTATCAAGTACCATTGAGTCCAAAAGCATTTCTTCAAATTGGAGGCACGGGTGGATTCGTGGTTATTCCCAACGGCAATACTACGGGGACAGGCAGTTCATCTGAACCGCGTTTGGGTGTCAACCTGATGGTTGGCTTCAAACTCTAATTATTTCGACATCGTTTAAGTTATAAAAACGCCCCCCCCCAGTAAAAAAGCCCATTTTTAAGGCTTAGATACTGGGGGGGGGCATTTTTAAATAAAAAATCAAAATATATGAAAATTATAAAATTATTCTTTTGTATAATTGTTATAAGCATTGCCATTAGCTGCCGATACGACTGCGAACGACCCGCGCCGTGCTATTTGATAGCACAACAGGGTACTTGTCGCGCTTCCATTACCATTTATTATTTCGACCAAGATGAACGAAAATGCAAACCCTTCATCTGGGGCGGTTGCGATGGCGTAGTACCTTTTCGCACATTTGAAGAATGCCAAATTTGTAAATGTCATTGATAAAAATGTCCTCCCCCAGTATCCAAACCCCATTTTGAGGCTTGGATACTGGGGGAGGACATTTTTTTTTACTTTCTTTAAAAAAATTATTGTTGAACAATTAATTTGGAGACACCGATTTTTTCACCCGATTCGTTCCACATGTGTAGCCAATAGATGCCATTTCCAATTTGGTCGAGTGGAATTTCTTGCTGATGCGCACCTTCCGAAAACGAGCTAGCAGCCTTTGTCCAAACGGTTTGTCCCAACGCATTGCACAATTGCCAACGAATAGATTGCGGTTTTTCGAGCGAAAAATCTATCGTCGCCTTTTGTCGGGCAGGATTTGGATAGAGATTGGCAGTCCGTAGCGGCGAATTTCGGATAGATTCCGTCCCCACCGTTCGTCCCGCAATATAACTCACACTGGTCTGGCGAAAGTTAACCTGTTGGTAAGAAATAGTTGTTTTTGTCAAAATTGGATTTGGATATTCTTTTACCCACCATTCTGTTGCCGTCACTTCTATCGCCCCAAAAGTGTTCGTTTGAGAAATGGCATCGCGTCGCACGCGCAAGGCATCAAAAGTTCCCAACGGCGTGGTGATGCGCCCCCAAGCATCGGCGGTTCGTCCATTGAGGACAACTACCATCGAATCAAGCAAAACATACTGGGGGGGAACTAACGAGGCGACCGCAAACTGCCGCCAAACGCCCGTATCTCTAAACATGCTGCCAAACGTGAACGGATAGACCATTTCTGTCAATTCATTACTCGTTTTTATGTAGCCACCAGAAATAATTACCAATGGCCCAGACTCATCTCTCTTTGCAGGTGTGCTTGAGCCCACAAAATTATAGCGATTGTTCGCCACTTTGTAATAATTGGTGGTTCCTGCACGGCTATATTGTGCCACGTTCGCCGCGCTGCGAAACGTATCCACCAACGATTGATTGACACTCAACGCCCGAAAATCGAACGTATCGGGCTTCAATCCCCGAGCGGGCGTGAGATAGCCAAAGTTCCAAGTTCGATTGGCTCCTGCTTGTCCGATGTCCAGATTTGCGCCCACCGTGCTGTCCACACCGACCGAGAGATAATAATCTCCAATTTGCGGCGCATCGCCAACGACCAAGCTAATTTGAGCCAATAAAATGCTCGAAATACTACAAAAAACCGAAAGTAGTAGATTTTTTTTACTAAACATACGCAATTAAATTTTTAAAAATGAGACCAATAAGAAATTTAAAATTTAATTACAAACACATGTAGTTTTATAAAGTTTAAAAAATAGTTATGTTTTAATGATTTTTTTTAAAAAAATATTTTTCGACAAGCGCGACGGCTTTTTCAAAGCGTTGTTGCCAATCTCCATTGATGATTTAATTTTCAAGGAATTTAGTTACAAAAAAGCCCCCCCCAGTACAAAAGCCCATTTTGAGGCAAATATACTGGGGGGGGGAACTTTTATGGATATTTTAAAAAAAAATTACATATTCCTACGATATTGTCCGCCCACTTGATACAAGGCGTGGGTGATTTGACCCAACGTACAATATTTTACAGCCTCCATCAATTCCTCAAAAAGATTGCCATTTTCGAGTGCCACTTTTTGCAAATTGCGCAATTTTTCGGCAGAAAGTTGTGGGTGGCGTTCCGTCAATTCACGAATGGTTTCGATTTGGTCTTGTTTTTCGGCTTCGGTGGCGCGAATCACTTCGTTTGGAATGCTCGTCGGCGAACCATTTTCGTCTAAAAACGTATTCACTCCAATGATTTTGAACTCGCCCGTATGTTTCAACATTTCGTAATGCAGGCTTTCTTCTTGAATTTTTCCACGCTGATACATCGTTTCCATCGCGCCCAACACGCCACCGCGTTCGCTGATGCGGTCAAATTCCGCCAACACCGCCGATTCCACCAAATCCGTCAATTCTTCGATAATAAACGACCCTTGATTGGGATTTTCATTTTTCGCCAAACCCAATTCATGGTTGATAATCAACTGAATCGCCATCGCACGGCGCACCGACTCTTCGGTCGGAGTCGTGATGGCTTCGTCATAAGCATTGGTATGCAAGGAATTACAGTTATCATAAATTGCATATAAGGCTTGCAACGTCGTCCGAATATCGTTGAAAGAAATCTCCTGCGCGTGCAAACTTCGACCCGACGTTTGAATGTGGTATTTCAATTGTTGGCTGCGTTCGTTGGCGTTGTATTTCAATTTCATTGCCTTTGCCCAAATTTTGCGCGCCACGCGACCAATCACCGAATATTCGGGGTCAATGCCGTTTGAAAAAAAGAAAGACAGATTTGGGGCAAAATCATCAATATTCATGCCTCGCGATAAGTAATATTCCACAAAAGTAAAGCCGTTGGAGAGCGTAAATGCCAATTGAGAAATCGGATTTGCGCCCGCTTCCGCAATGTGATAACCCGAAATGGAAACGCTGTAAAAATTGCGAATCTTATTTTCGATAAAATATTGCTGCATATCGCCCATCAATTTCAAAGAAAATTCGGTCGAAAAAATACAAGTATTTTGGGCTTGGTCTTCTTTCAAAATATCGGCTTGCACGGTGCCGCGCACCCTTGTGAGGGCTTTGATTTTCAATTGATTATAAATATCTTTTTCCAATACTTCATCGCCCGACAAACCCAACAAAAGTGTTCCCAAACCGTCATTTCCTTCGGGCAAATCGGCGCGATACTGGGGGGGTGTCTTTTTCCCAAATTTTTTGCGTTTCGCCGCCGTTACCAATTCTAATAAATTATTTTCACGAATATATTTTTCGCATTCTTGGTCAATCGCTGCATTCATAAAAAACGCGGCGACCGTAGCGGCAGGTCCATTGATGGTCATCGAAACCGACGTTTTAGGGTCTGTGAGTTCAAAGCCTGAATACAATTTTTTCGCATCGTCGAGCGTACAAATGGATACGCCTGCGTTGCCCACTTTTCCGTAAATATCGGGGCGCAACGCTGGGTCTTCGCCATACAAAGTCACCGAATCGAACGCCGTAGAAAGGCGTTTGGCGGGCATGCCTTTGGAAACGTAATGGAAACGGCGATTCGTGCGTTCGGGCGCGCCTTCGCCTGCGAACATGCGCGTGGGGTCTTCGTCGCCCGTCCGTTTAAACGGGAAAACGCCAGCCGCGTAAGGAAATTCACCCGGCACATTTTCCTGCAAATTCCACGTCAAAATGTCTCCCCAATCTTGATATTTTGGCAACGAAACACGCGGAATCCGAGAACCCGACAAACTTTCAGAAAAAGTTTTTACCGTAATTGGTTTATTGCGAACAAAATATGTATAATCATCTTGTTGATATGCTAATTTCTTTGATTCCCAATCTTGAATTATTTTTTTGCAACGACCATCAAAACCAATTTCAACTTCTTCGTACAAACTTTTCAATTGGGTCAATAAATCTTTATCCGTTTCTTTTTTTACCGATTTTTCAAGCAATTCAATTGTATTTTTTAACGAATATAATTGCCTTGCAATCGTAGCTTGCGAAGCCACCCAACGGTCATAATTTCTATTATTTTCTGAAATTTCGGACAAATATCGCGTCCGCGCAGGAGGAATGATGTAAATTTTTTCGGAAAGTTGTGTTTCTTTTTGAAAGTTAGAGGCAAAACGATTTTCAAATTTTTGATTCACCAATTCAATAATATTTGCATATAAAGTATTCATGCCCACATCATTAAATTGCGAAGCCATCGTGCCAAAAATGGGCATATCGTCAAAAGATTTTTCCCACAAATTATGATTGCGTTGATATTGTTTTTTTACGTCGCGGATAGCGTCCAATGCGCCGCGTTTGTCGAATTTATTGATGGCAATCACGTCGGCAAAATCCAACATATCAATTTTTTCTAACTGCGTTGCCGCGCCATATTCGGGAGTCATGACGTAGAGTGCGAGGTCGGCGTGTTCCGTTATTTCGGTGTCTGACTGCCCAATACCCGACGTTTCGAGTATGATGAGGTCAAATTTTGCGGCTTTTAAGATGTCAATTGCCGATTGAACGTGCTTGGAAAGTGCCAAATTAGACTGTCGCGTCGCCATCGAACGCATAAACACACGCGGATGCGTAACGGCATTCATGCGGATTCGGTCGCCCAACAAAGCTCCACCCGTTTTTCGTTTTGACGGGTCAACCGAAACAATTGCAAGATGCTTTTCTGGAAAATCAATTAAAAATCGGCGAATCAACTCGTCCACCAAACTTGATTTTCCCGAACCGCCCGTTCCCGTGATGCCCAAAACGGGTGCAATATGCCCCCCCCCAGTATCCAACGATTTTTTTAACTCCGCAAGCCACGTTTGATTGCTTTCGGGAAAATTTTCAACTGCCGAAATCAAGCGCGCAAGGGCTTCGGGGTGTTTTTTATCCACTTTTTTGACTTCCCCGTTGAGGTTGATGCCTACGGGAAAATCACATTTTCGTAATACGTCGTTTATCATTCCCTGCAAACCCATCGCCCTGCCGTCGTCGGGAGAGTAGATTCTGGTGATGCCGTAGGCTTGTAATTCGGCAATTTCGGTGGGCAAAATCGTGCCGCCGCCGCCGCCAAAAATCTTAATGTGACCCGCCCCGCGCTCGCGTAAAAGGTCGTAGGCATATTTCAAATATTCCGTATGTCCGCCCTGATAACTGGTCAATGCAATGCCTTGCGCATCTTCTTGAATGGCAGCAGTTACAATTTCGTTGACCGAGCGATTGTGACCTAAATGGATAATTTCAGCACCCGAAGACTGCATAATGCGGCGCATGATGTTGATAGCTGCATCGTGTCCGTCGAACAACGAAGCAGCCGTCACTATCCGAACCTTATTTTGGGGTTGATAAACGGTGGTATCTTGCATAAAGAAAATATATTATAATTCGGTTTTAAAAATCTTTTTCAGAAATTGCCGCAAAATTACATATTTTTTCTTAAAAACTAACAAACGTTAGTTAAAAAACATACCCCCCCAGTATCCAACCGTCAAAAAGGTCTTTTTTTTTATAAATTTTATGGAAACGATGTGATTTTTGTATAATTTTGCCCCTTCATTTATCAAAAAAAGAAAATACGTATGAATGCGAACAGAATTTTATTGTTGATTGCCGTCGCGGTGTTGGCGATGGTCGGACGCGCTTGGTACAAACGCCCGAGCAGCGTGCAAGGCGACAAAGCCATTGATTTTCCGCTTTCAGAAACACGGAAATTGTCAGATTTGAAAGGAAAATATGTGTTGCTCGACTTTTGGGGAAGTTGGTGCGGTCCGTGCCTCGAAGAAGCTCCAAAATTGGTCGAATTTTCTAAAAAAATGGGCAATCACACCTTCACCGACGCGCAAGGTTTTTGTATGGTTGGGTTTGGCATCGAAGACAATTCGGCGGCGCACACAAGGGCTATCAACGAATTACAAATATCAACAAATGTAAATACGTGTGAATGGATACACACAACAGACTTGAAAAAATTTGATTCGCCACTCGCCAAACAATATGGCGTTCGGGTGATTCCAACCAAATTTTTGATAAATCCAGAAGGCATGATTATCGCCGTAAATCCAAGTTTTGACCAGTTAGAAAAAATTTTATTGCCAAAATTGGTCAAATAATTTGAAAAAAAGCTACCCCCCAGTATCGTCCCCCCTCAATCCCCCCGAAGGGAGGAAGTAGCGCGTTTGTTGCGCCAATTTTCAAAAAATTGACCCATAAAAATTAAATTGAAAAATGGAAGCAACCAAAAAACCCGCGAATTGAGCCGCGCCAACACATTCGCAAAAGTTGCAGTCGTAAAGGCGTTGCACAATAAAAACAACAACAAAAATCCATAAAAAAGTTGCCAGTTCGCTTGATTTTCAGCGTTTTTGAATTGCCACAACACAAAAAATGAACTTAAAAATAGAAAAAATAAATGAATTTGATTGGGTGTTTTGAGGTCTAAAACGCCCAAATTCTGACGCGAAGTCAAATATTCAGGCAATTCGCTGCTGTAATATTGCTCAATTTTCCAAAACGGATTTGAGTTTTGAACATGCGGCGTAAGCCCGTCGCCGATTTCAGTTTGGGCAATTTGGCGCAGCGTTGCCGACGCGCTTTTCCAAGCATGCAATGCCAAATATTTGGGTTTTGAAAACGTGCCGCGCAAAATTTGACCATATTCCAGACGGTTCGAGTCCCAACCGCCCGTCAAATTGAGCGGACTTTGTGGACTCCAAATAAAATCCCAACCCGTATTCGGAATTTCACCAATATGTCCACAAATTCTAAATTGTCCATTACAATTTTCGTTTAAGTATTTTTTCAAAATTCCATTTTCCGCCAATTTTCCCATCAAAAAAACATGCGAACCGCGACTGAGCGTAAAACCGTGTCCCGCCACCGCGTGAACGCTCGCCAATGTCAACATCGCCGCCACACTCAACGCCGTCAAGTCTCGGGCGCGGGCGCGCCACGCGAGCGACTTTTTCCAAGCAAAAATCCACAAAATGCCGCCAAAAAGTAACGACGAAATCAAATTAGAATTGTGCATCAAAATGGAAATGAAAATTGAAATCAATAAAATCAATTTCATTCTTTTTCCATTTTCAAAAATATATAAAATGCTGGAAATCAAAAGGATAGCCGTAAAAACGTCAGGCATTAGTTGACTCGAATACCACGAAATGGCGGTTAAAAAAACACTCGCCACCAAATAAGCGAGCATTTTGAACCCGTCAATTGGCGTATTTTGCAAGCGGCGAATCAGTCGCACGAGCAACCACGCGAGCCAAAGCGTTTGCGCCACCGCCACGCCCCAAAGCGAAAATCCGAGCGACGTAAATCGCATAAAAAGACTATATGTCAGCGAGCGGTCGGCGGGTAAAAACAGTTGAAAACCATTGTTGATGTACGCGCCCGTGTCGGAAGTGACGAGCGGAAAACGGTTTTGCAAGCCAATCCACAACAAAATGAGCGTGGCGACGGCATAAAATCCAACTTTTTCGATGGTTTTGTTTTTCATTTTTTCGACTTAAAATCAAGGGAAAAAGAACATCTATTTTTTCACTAATGCTTTTAATTTTGACAATGCCGCGCCTGATTTGAGCGACATTTCGGCTTCGGCAATACAATCCAAAAGCGAAACTTGCGGCTTGAACGTATGAATCGCAATGCCCGAATTGACGGCAACGGCATCGTTTTGGGCAGCCGTTCCGCCCCCCCCCAGTATATCGACAAAAATTTTGCCCGCTTCGGCAACCGTGTCGCCACCAAAAAGCGATTCGGGCGAAAGGCGCGTTTTTCCGACCTGATGCGGCGAAAAAGTGGCTTCCAACGCATTCATTTTCAGCTGAAAATCGCCCGTCAAAGACACTTCGTCGTAGCCGTCGAGGGCGTGAACGATGGCAAAATTTTTGTTCGGAATCTGTTGAAAAATGTATTGATACAACCGCGCCAATTCCAAACTAAACACGCCCGTCACTTGGTGCGACGGTTGCGCAGGATTGACCAAAGGTCCCAACATATTAAAAAATGTTTTCACGCCCAGTTGCTTCCGAATCGGTCCCACCGTTTTCAAAGCGGGGTGAAAAAGTGGCGCATGAAAAAACGTGATGCCCACTTTGTCCAATTGCGTTTTCAAACGGTCTGTATCAGCGGTAAATTCGTATCCTAAAAAATTCAATACATCACTCGAACCGCACGCCGACGACACGCCGTAATTGCCGTGTTTGGCAACTTTATAGCCCGCGCCCGCCGCCACAAATGCCGAAAGTGTAGAAATATTGAACGTGTTTTTGCCGTCGCCGCCCGTGCCGCATACGTCAATCGCTTCCACGCCCTCCAAATCTACCGACACGCACAACTCCAACAACGCCTCGCGAAAACCCTGCAACTCTTCGACCGCAATCGGGCGCATGAGGTAAACGGTGATGAACGCCGCAATTTGCGACTCGTTGTATTGACCCGTCGAAATATTCGTTAAAATTTCGCGTGCCTCGATTTTCGAGAGTTTTTTATGCTCGAAAAGTTTTGCTAATATTTTTTTCATTTTGATGGACAATTAATGGCGAAAACGTTCACAGATGTTATTTTTTTTGAACGGATTGATAAATATTTTTGCAAATTTCTAAAACTTCTTCCAAAAAAGATAAAATTTGTCGTGAAATTACGTTTGAAAGAGAGAATTATTTTTTTAAAGCGTTTTTTCTAAAAAATTTATCAAAAAAAACGCGAAAAAACGCTTGGATACTGGGGGGGGGACTTGACAACCATTTCAAAAAAAATTACGTACAGATTTTTAATATTTCAAATTGCTTTTCCGCCTTTTCGTCCCGTAATCGGTAATATTTGTCCTGAAAATTATTATTTTTTCAAGAAGTAATTTAACTTTGCATCGAAAAGATTTATTTAAAACATAATCAAATTAAAAAAAAATCGAAATGACTATTTTTCAGAAAATATTGGTGGTGGGTTGCGTCGCGTTGTGCGCGATGAACGTCGAAACGGGCTGTTACTACGACCACGAAGACGAATTGTATCCCGTCAATCAAACGTGTAGCGACACCACGACTGCCAAATATTCGACCGTTGTTGCGCCCTTGATGGACAATAGTTGTACGGGTTGTCATGGCGGCACTTCGCCTTCGGCGGGCATCAAAATTGATACTTATACGAGCATCAAAGCCTATATCACCAGCAAACGAGCGGAGTTTTTAGGTTGTATGTACCAAACGGGCAGCTATTCGCCGATGCCAAAAGGCGGTTCAAAATTGCCGTATTGCGATGTCAAAAAAATAGAACGTTGGATTGACGCAGGCATGCCCAACAATTAAAGTTTTATCATTTTCGTGTCAAAAAATATGTTTTTTTTAAAGTTTAACAAAATTTTAAGTTTTTAAAAAACAATTTTTCGTCTAAAAATTGCGTTTCATTAAAAAATAAATCAATCGTTTTATGTGGAAGAAAATTGGAATTTTTGTAGCGATTGCCGCACTCGTGGGCGGAATCGTGATTTATAAAATGTGGACGCAACCTCATGCCGACATGCTTTCGCAAAAAGCAGACGTGACGACCGAAGCCGCAGCGTTGGCAAGCGGATACGACGACGCAAAATTTTTGAACAAAACGGTAGAAATTGAGGGGAAAATTACCGAAGTCGTGCATACCGATAGTTTAGTCGTGTTGACGCTCGAAGGAACGAGCGATTTGACGATAAACTGCCCACTCGACCCATTTTCAAAACAAAAAACGGATTTCACGGCGGGTCAAACCGTCAAATTGAAAGGAATTTGTTTGGGAAAAGATTTGTTAGATATTAAATTTGACCGTTGTGTAGTCATTCCATAAAGAATTTTACTAATTTTACACGCCAAATACTGGGGGGTAAGAAAAAATGTATATTTTTCAATTTTATATTAATCATCAGAATTTTTTTAAAATAACTAAAATCAAAAAAAAATGGATAGAAGAGATTTTTTGTCGCAATTGGGTTTGGGCGCAGCTTTTGTTTTGACGGCAACTTGTGTCGGCGCGTGCAAAAGCGATACCGCACCCACAACAGTCAATTTGACCGTTGACCTCACGTCAGCAGAAGCTGTTAATTTGAAAACCAACGGCGGCTATTTCATCAAAGACGGTGTCGTCATTGCGCGCACCACTTCGGGCGGTTACGCGGCGGCAAGCCTCACGTGTTCGCACGATGCAGAGAAAAAAGTGCAGTACGCCACAAACGGTTGGAAATGTACGGCACACGGCGCAACTTTCGCCGAAAACGGCACACCAACCAACAACGTGACCAGCAAAACTTTGGTCACTTACACCACCGCCGTCAATGGCAATACGTTGACAATTAGCTAAAATGTTTTGTTTTCAAATCTTTGTTCTATTCTAATTTCAAATTATTCTTATTAAATCAAAAAAAATTAAGTCATGAAAAAATTATTGGTAGCGGCTTTTGCTTTGATGCTATTGGCAAACTCGGCAACGGCGCAAAAATTTTATACCAAAAATGCTACGTTTTCGTTTGATGGAACGGCGGACAAATCGCCCGAAAGCATCAAAGCATCTTGTAATACGTCAACCGTTGTGGTGGACGCGGCGAGCGGAAAAGTAGAGGCTTCGGTGCAAATCAAAGGTTTTCACTTCAAAAATGCGTTGATGGAATCGCATTTTAATGAAAATTATATACAATCCGCAAAATTCCCGAAAGCTACTTTCAACGGTGCTATCGAGGGTTGGAAATCGGAATTTTTGAAGAAAGACGGCAACGTCAATGTCATCATCAAAGGTACGATGACGATGCACGGCGTGACCAAAACCGTAGAATCGCGTGGCGTGGTGACCATCAAAGGCGGTGCAATTGTAGGCGGAACGGCTTCTTTTGTAATTGCTTTGGCGGATTATCAAATCGAAGTTCCCGCTCAAAACTTGAATACGATTAGTAAAAAAGTAAAAATTGAAATCAAAATGGCAGACATGAAACGCATGTAATGGCGTAAAAAAGTTTGTTTTCGTTTTGATAATAAAAAGCTCAAAAAGTTTGCCGTTTCAAGTCGTTTTTTTTTCAAAAATAGTCCCCCCCCAGTATTTCGGGCATTTTTGAGACGATGGTTCGGTTCTTTTTGAGCTTTTTTATATATTAATTTGTGATTATTTTTTCAAAAATTTTTCAACACATTTCAGAGCCAAAATTCATTGATAATGAAAAAGAAATTACTCATAATTGCCTTTTTTGCAGGCATTAATTTGACAAATGCGCAAAGTATGCTCGACGGTTTGGACGATGCGCCCACCACCGAATATGCAGAATACGCCTTCAAAACCAACCGCATCATCAACCTGCATTCTATCGAAAACACCGCGCATGGCGTGATGGATTTCAAGATTTCGCACCGTTTTGGAACCGTTGACAATGGCTTGTACGACCTTTTTGGCATAGACCAAGCGACCCAACGTTTTGGCATGGATTATGGCGTAACCGACAATTTTCAAATCGGTTGGAACCGAAATAGCGTCGCAAAAGCCTACGACGGCTACTTGAAATACCGCATTTTGCGCCAATCAACGGGCAAGCGCAACATGCCCATTTCGTTGTCAGCGTTTGCGGGCATGGCGATTGAAACCTCCAATTGGTCAGACCCGACGCGGACAAATTATTTTTCGTCGCGCCTCATCTATTCCTATCAATTGTTGATTGCGCGCAAGTTCAACGACATTTTCACGTTGCAACTCACGCCGACCATGATTCACCGCAACCTCGCGCCCGCAGGCGAAAAAAGCGATGTTTATGCGCTTGGCGTAGGCGGTCGCATCCGTTTGACGCGCCGCATTACCTTCAACGCCGAATATATTTGGAATTTGCCCAACCAACTGCAAAAAACCGACGGGCAACTCGAAGCCGTCAAATTCGACCCGCTTTCGGTGGGCGTGGACATCGAAACGGGCGGTCACGTGTTTCAATTGCACTTCACCAACGCCACTTCGATGAGCGAATATGGTTTCGTGACGCGCACGACGGACGACTTCTTTAAAGGAAAAATTCGTTTTGGATTCAATGTTTCAAGGGTTTTCACCATTTTTGACCCTAAAAAAAGTAAGGAAAAAGAAAAACCTTACACCGAAGGCATGATTATCCGAACGCAAACCGACGACCCACAACAAGAAGTCATCGAAAAAGTAGAACCCGCGAAAGAACCTGTGAAAACGGAATCCAAAACCGTTTCAAACGCCGACGAAGAAGCCAAAGCAGCCGCCATCGAAGCCAAAAAGCAAGCAAAAGAAGAAGCTCGATTGCAAGCCGAAGCAAAACGGAAAGCCGCCGCAGAAGAAAAAACCGCCGTCGCAAAAGCAAAAGCCGATGAAAAAGCAGCAGCAGAAGAGGCAAAAAAGAAAGCTAAAAAAAGAAAAAATAAATATGTTGATTAATCATTTTTTTTGAGACATAAAAAAAGTCGCATTTCTGAAACAGGAATGCGACTTTTTTTTTATTATTTTCTTTTTGATTTTTTTTTAAAATATTTTTGTTTTCAAAAATTTCCGTTTTCCATGTTGTGCGTTGATATTTTTTAAATCGCCTGTTTTCCATTCAAAAAGTTCTCAAAAATGTAAAAAAATGATACCCCCCAGTATATTTGCTAAAAACAAGCCTCTTTTGGGCGGTTCAACGTGAAAAGGGCTTATTTTATTTTCGCCTCATTTTATCTTTTTTATAGCGAGGTTTGGTATTGAAATTATAAGTGATGCCGCCGCCATACATATGCGAATATTCCCAATAAGTGTTTGGTATTCTCAAAATATCACCAGTTGGCGTACCAAAAGCGAACGCCAATCCGCCGCCCGCCTGAACAAAAAGACTCATTTTTTCTCTGGGAAAAAATTTCAATCCAATTCCTACATCATTATCTGTTATTAAATACGGTCCAAATCTATAAATAAAGGGTTCATAGCTACCTGATGCGAGATTGTAAAAATAACCTTCTCGGCGCAATTCTTTAAAACTTACTGCCATATGAAATACGAAATAAGGATTCACAAACTTTGTCCATTCATTGGTTTCATTCCATAAATATTTTCTATACTCTCCAACTAAACCAATATTTTGATATAATTTATCTGAATACATATTCATCTGCATGATATGTCCACCATATCCAATATTTTCATTGAAGTGATATTTCAATCCAATACTCCATTCTTTTTTTCCGTTTTGTTGAGAATAAAATAGATTTAAATTATTCGTAGAAACAAAAAAACGATGAAAACTGACTGAAAAACTTTGTTTAATCTGGGCTGAAGCATGGATTGAGAAGCAAACAAGACAGATGATAAATAATATTTTTTTTTTCATAATGTATTTTATATTTAAAATGATAAATAAGAAAAAATTCATACAAACGACGTAGTAGCGTGTATGAGCAGCAAAGTTAAGATTTTTTTTAAATCGCCTGTTTTCCATTCAAAAAGTTCTCAAAAATGTAAAAAAATGATACCCCCCAGTATATTTGCTAAAAATGGCTGCCTCGCGTGTGTGCGAGACAGCCATTGTAGTTTTCTCAAAGTATATTAAAAAAAAATATTTCTAATTTTTTTTTCCAAAAATTATAATTTCGACAAATTGACGACAAAACCCTCGTATTTGAACCGTTGTACGTCTTTTAACCGATGATTGGCGGCAGCTTCGTTGGCATAAGGACCCAACAACACCCGATAGACGGGCGCAATCCCATTTTTTGAAGGCTCTTCATTGACCATCACGTCTTTGAAAGTACGTTGCAAATCGGCTACTTTTCGCAACATATTTTCATTATTAGTCATCCAAGCCAACTGAATGGCATACCCTTTTCGCTGCGGCGCAGCCAAATTGATGCGATAGAGTTGCGATTTTACGGCGACTTTATTGCTTGCCAAGACGGTCATTCCTTCATTTTGGGTTGGTTTTTTTTTTTGAGCAGCCCCACCGCCTTTGGCAGTGAAACCGTAGAGAACTGGTGCAGGCGAGGTGCTGGTTGTGGTTTGTGTGCCGCCACTGTTGTTGCCAATTACCTCGATTTTGATGTTGACAAATCCATCTCTGAAACCCAACGCTTCGGCAGCTGCTTTTGAAATGTCGAGCGTGTGCGTGTTGATAAATGGACCTCTGTCCACCACCCGAACGATGACCGATTTGCCATTGTCGGTGCGCGTGATGCGCAATTTTGTGTTGAACGGCAGCGAACGATGCGCCGCCGACAAATCGCGATGCGAAAATGCCTCACCGCTTGCGGTTTTGCCGCCTTCAAAAGTTTGTGGAAAAATGGCGGCGACTCCCGTTTGCGGCGGTTGTTGTGCCGAAAGGTACGCAGGAAACATCGCTAACAAAAGCGATAGCCTAAAAATTGCAAAGATTCTCATAGTATGCCTTTTTGAAAATTTTGGTGTGAACTTTTAGAAAACTCGTTAGTATAATTTTATTAACTGTTAACGATTTGTTAAAATCTGTAAATCAATTGCAAAAATAAACGCTTTTTCCGAAAAGTCAAGACTTTTTTAATTTTTGAAAACATTTTTTTTTGTCTTATTTCTTTTTGAAAAAAATAATTACAAAAACTAATATTTCCTTTTTTATGGTTTTCTCTCTTTAAAGTATCTAAAAAACGTGCCGAAAAGCCATTTTGGTATATATCGGGCAGGGTAAAAATTACATATTTTTATCACAAATAAAAATAAAAAATATTATTCTCAACGAAAAAAATGACATTTCTATCTGCTTTTGGACGAAAATCCAAAACAAAAGTTTCAAATTTTCAATACTGAAAACTTGAAACTTTTGCTGACATTCTTTTAATATTTAAAGTAATTTTTATTCAATCACAATTTTTTTAGTCAAAATTTGATGGCTGGTTTGCACTTTCACCATATAAAACCCGCTGGATACTGGGGGGGTGTCTAAATTGACCGTTTTAGAGAAAATTCGTTGGGTCATCAACGTTCTGCCTGTCATGTCGCGCAATTCGAGGGTGGCTTCGCCGTCCCATTTTTCCAAATCAATCGTCAACGATTGTCCACTTTTGGCGGGATTCGGAAACACGCGCAATGCCGCCGTTTCTGCCAACACTTCTTCGGTGTTGGTGGCATTACAAAGATTTTGAACGTCTAACACAACGGTCGAACTTCGCACCGCCATGGTTCCGAAACTGCCGCCTGCATTTTCCACAAATCGAGTCGAATCTTGAAACGTCAACGTCGCGCCCGCAATGGGTGCAAATGTTTTGTTGATACAATTGGGCAAATTTCCTTGAAAATCAGTGCGCAAAAACTGCGTTCCCAACAACGTATCCGTCGGCAAGACGACTATTTTTTCAGAAAGCGTCGTAATCGCGCCGCTCGACATCGGAATCATGTGCGTGGCGCGTTCGGCAAAAGCCGTGTCGCTGCTATATGATTTTGTCCAACGAATTGCGCCGTTGCTCAAATTCATTTTTGTAAAAAACGGAACAAATTTTCCGCCCGTCGGATTCGAGCTGGCGTTGTAATGACCATAAACCAAGACCGTCGAATCGGAAATAATGGACAAGTTATAAGGACGGCTAAACACCGAATTTTCCAACAATTTGAACCACATCATGTTACCCGACGCATTGAAACGCGCCACCCAAGGGTTGTCGGTGTTGATGGCTGCATTGGTTGCCGAACTTGCCGCCATGAAACCGCCATCGGGCAAGGCTTTGACTTGCGCCGTCAATTGCGCGCCTACCAACGCATTCAATCGTTTCACCCAACGGGTCGAGCCGTCGGCGTTCAAACAGGTAAAATATGGGTCAAAAGTGAAGCCGCGTGCCGTAAAACCGCCCAAAATGGCTCCACCGTCGGGCATTCTGTCCGAAGAGATAAAACCGTTAAACGCACCGCCCAATGTGCTGTTGATACAACGATAATCGTCAATCATGCCCGCAGAATCCAAGAAAACTACCACGCCCGCGCTCAACGCATTAGACGAAACGTCTTCCGAATAGCTCGCGCCCGAGATGGCATAACGCGGATTTGTCGCGCTGCCGATGCGCACCGCCGAATACGTCAAATCGTCGTCGTTTGCCGCGCCTGCGCCTGTGAAATACGTTCCTCTCGGACTTACGAGATTGCCTTGCGGATTGATTCGGAACGTAATCATGTCGCTCGTGCCGTTGGTATAACGGTCGCCACATATCAAATAATTGCCATTTGGCATCGGCACAATGTCCACCGAATAGGCGGCACTGTCCGTTGCGTAGCGTTTCGACCATTGAATGGTTCCGTTTGCGTCCATTTTCACGACGATGATGTCTTCGCTGGTTCCGTCTGCGAGGTCACCAACGAGCAAATAGCCCTTGTCGGGCGTTTCAACGCCTTTGCGAAAGGTCATCGCGCCGTCCGTTTTGTAGAAATTTTTTCTAAAAAGTGGCGTAGTTTGGGCATTGAGATTCCCAAAAGCAAAACAGAAAAATAAGAATGCGAACAACGCACTCAATTTGTAATTTTTTTTCATAACTTCATTTTTTTTGAAAAATACTTTTTTTGAAATGTTTTTTTTTAGTGAAATAAAACGTGTTGAAAAATTGAAAATCGAAGCAAAGATGAAAAAAAAATAGCAACCCAAGTTAACGATTTTTAGAGAA
>JBJOPA010000076.1:0-14284 GCA_046051005.1 Bacteroidota bacterium | reverse complement strand
GGTTTGCTTTGGCAGAAAAATCTACTTTTAGACCTGCTTTTTCGATTTCGATGGCTTCAAAAATATAATTTTTCAATTGTGTTTCCATCGTGATGACGGTTTGAACATCGGTGAATCTAATTTGTCGCGTAGCCTGTGTTTGTTCGGTTTGTTGCGTCAACAACCCATTTTCATCGTTCAACAACGCACCTTTGAAAAAACTGAGTGCGCAATATTCTTTGAATGCCGAGAGCAAAACGATGTTGTTTTGCTGGAAAATATAGCACGGAACGCCCCATTTCGAGACTTCGGTCAGTCCACAATCCAGCAAAAGGCTTCTCAATTTTTGCAATTCCTTGTCCCATCGGTGAACTTTACAATCGGGTGTTCCGCCAAGCGAACAACGTCCGCAGCCATCTATAAAATAGGTATCAACATTCCGATTCATCATATTTTTCTCATTTTTTGAGCAAATATACTGGGGGGTAACATTTTTTTTACAAAATTTTATTTTTCATTGATTTTCATCGTTCATCAATGCTTCGATATTCGTATTTGTTAAATCAGCAACGTGTTTTGTTATTTTTTCAATATCCCAATCCCACCAAGCCAACGCCAACAATTGTTCAATTTTTTGTTCTGAAAAACGTTTTTTCAACACCGTTGCGGGATTGCCACCCACGATGGCATAGGGCGGAACGTCTTTTACGACCATCGAATTTGCCCCGATAATGGCTCCGTCGCCCACGCGAACGCCCGCCATGATGGTGGCATTGTAGCCAATCCAAACATCGTTGCCAATTTCTATATCACCTTTGTTTGGATATGTTTTCCCGTCCATAGCCTGTTGCCAACCTTCGCCGAAAATGGCAAATGGATAAGTCGAAATGGCATCGGTCAAATGATTTGCCCCATTCATAATAAATTTTACGTCGGAAGCAATCATGCAAAATTTTCCAATTTTGAGCTTGTCGCCTGTAAAATCGAATAAATATTTGACGTTTTTTTCAAAATTTTCTACATCTTCAAAATCATCGTAATACGTATAATCGCCGACAATAATATTTGGATTTTTGATGATATTTTTTAAAAAGCAAAGCCGTTCGTAACCTTGTAACGGAAATTTTTGATTTTTATCTGGTGCTTTTTTCATTTTTTTTCAGCGAAATGGTCAAATATACTGGGGGGTAGCTATTTTCGAGTTATTTTGATGCGTTGTGAACATCACGACGCATCAAAATAATATTTCTCATTTTTCTCATTTTTCGACGGCTTCCATCGCTTCTGCGATTTCGATTTCATCTTCGATTTCGCCGACTTCGATTCGGAGATTTTCGATGATAAAATCTTGTCGTTCGGGCGTATTTTTACCCATGTAATATTCCAAAATTCTATCAACGCTCAAATCTTCGTTCATCACAACGGGTTGCAAACGGATCTTTTCGCCGATAAATGCGCCAAATTCGTCAGGCGAAATTTCTCCCAAACCTTTAAATCGCGTAATTTCTGCTTTGCCGCGCAACTTCCGAATTGCCTCTTGTTTTTCCGTTTCGGTGTAACAATAATACGTCGTTTTTTTGTCGCGCACGCGGAAAAGCGGCGTGTCGAGGATAAACAAATGCCCATTTCTGACCAAATCGGGAAAAAATTGTAGGAAAAACGTGAGCAACAACAGTCGAATGTGCATGCCGTCCACGTCGGCATCGGTGGCAATAATGACTTGATTGTAGCGCAAATATTCAATTCCGTCTTCGATATTGAGGGCGTGTTGCAGCAAATTGAGTTCTTCGTTTTGATAGACCACTTTTTTGCTCATGCCGTAGCAGTTCAACGGTTTTCCGCGCAAACTGAACACGGCTTGGGTTTCCACATTACGCGCTTTTGTAATAGAACCACTCGCCGAATCGCCTTCGGTGATGAAAACGGAGGTTCGCAACAATTTTTCTGCATCGCCTTTTTCGTTGAGGTGAAGACGGCAATCGCGCAATTTTTTGTTGTGGATATTGGCTTTTTTGGCGCGTTCGTTTGCCAATTTTTTGATGCCTGCAATTTCTTTTCGCTCGCGTTCGTTTTGTTCGATGCGGCGTTTGAGTGCTTCGGCACTTTCCTTGTTTTTATGTAAAAAATCGTCTAAATTTTTCTGAACAAAATCGCCGACGAACTTCCGAACCGTCAAACCATCGGGCGCAACGAGCAGCGAACCCAGTTTTGTTTTGGTTTGCGACTCAAAAATAGGCTCTTCCACGCGCACCGAAACAGCGGCGATGATGGAAGTCCGAATGTCTTGCGACTCGTATTTTTTGTTGAAAAAACCGCGCACGGTTTCCACAATTGCCTCTCGAAATGCTTGTAAATGCGTGCCGCCTTGCGTCGTATTTTGCCCATTTACGAAGGAGTGATAATGCTCGCCGTATTGCCGCCCGTGCGTCATGGCAATCTCGATGTCGTCACCTTTCAAGTAAATGATGGGATATTCGGTGCGTTCTTCGCCAATTTTTCGTTCTAAAAGGTCTTTCAAACCATTTTTTGAAACAAAATTTTTGCCTCTAAACATCATTTTCAAACCCGTGTTGAGGTAGGCGTAGTTCCAAAGTTGGGTTTCAACGAATTCGCTTCGATATTTGAAATCTTTAAATATCGTCGCATCGGGTTGAAAAACGGTAATCGTGCCGTTGGATTCGTTGGTTTTGTTGAGTTTATGTTCTTTGGTAATCACGCCGTGCGAAAATTCGGCAGTTTTTTGCTCGCCTTCGCGCATGGAACTGACCTTGAAATAGTCCGAAAGGGCGTTCACCGCCTTGGTTCCAACGCCATTCAAACCGACTGATTTTTTGAACGCTTTGGAATCGTATTTGCCGCCCGTATTGATTTTGCTGACCACATCCACCACTTTTCCAAGCGGAATGCCGCGCCCGAAGTCGCGTACCGTCACCAAACCATTTTCGATGGTCACCTCAATTTGCTTGCCGTGACCCATTACATATTCGTCAATTGAGTTATCTATTACTTCTTTCAACAACACATAAATGCCGTCGTCGGGCGAGCTGCCATCGCCGAGTTTGCCGATGTACATGCCAGGGCGCAACCGAATGTGTTCCTGCCATTCAAGCGTTTTAATATTGTCTTCGGTATATGCAATTTTTGATAAATCTTGTTGCGACATCTACTTTTCTTTATAAATATTTTATAAAATTATTTTTCTCAGAAATGTTTATTTTTTTTTCGGGAAAATGCCCCCCCCCAGTATTTCAACGCTTTTGAAACGAAAATCTTGCCACAAAGTTAGAAAGTTTTTGATGAAATTTGTTTTATTTAAAAGATTTTTTTTGTATTTTCAGCACATTTAAAACATTTTTAAGTAAATATAAAACAAAATAGATTAAATAAATAGAAGTGATTCAAAAAAAATGCCTCGCGTGTATGTACGAAAGGCATTTTTTTTTCCGAAAAAATCGGAATACGTGAAGAAAAAATTAGCAGTTGACGAAGTCAGCAAATTTTTATTTTGTCATACTTTTCTCTAATTGACAAAGCATTTTGACCGCATTTTTATAGAAAATCAAACGGGTGCAATTCGGATTTTTTCTTTGATGGCTTGCACCAAACGGGCGGACGGCTTGCTGCGTCCGACGGCATCGCGCATTCGGTCGCGCAACGATTGTTCGGCAGTCAACGTCGCTTCAAAATCAGCGTCGTTTTTAATGTCCTTCAAGAAATTAGCTTCTTCCAATGCTTCCATTTCGCGGTCGAGATACAAATTGACGCGCTCTAATTTACTTTGACGCTTCGGTTGCTCTTTCATTGTCCTTTTTTCGGTTTGTACTTTTGCTTTTTTTTAGAAAGTAAAAATAAAGCAAAAGGCATTTTTAAAAAAATGATAATCAAATAATTAAAACTGAATTATAAAAAAAAATTATTTGTCTTCGTCGTTGTCGCGCATATTTTCGATGCCATGTTGCGCGGCGTAGGCTTCTAGATTTTTTCGCATTTCCGCTCTCGCACGCGACAAACGCGACCGAACGGTGTCTAATTCAAGCCCCAAAATGCTGGCAATTTCTTTATATTTAAAATCTTCTAAACTCAACAACAACACCATTTTGTAGATGGGCGTGAGTGTTTTGAGTGCGTGCGTGACTTCATCTCCATACGGATTTTTGAATATATCTTCCGTAAATTCGTTGAAATCGTTGCTTTTTTCGCTTTTTATGCCGCCGTCGTCTGCGGCTTCTGTAAATTGCTTTTGAAAAGCGACATTTTCTTCGTAATCAACCCATTTTCCGCGTCTTTTTTCGCGCCGATAGGCATTGATAAAAATATTTTTAAGAATCCGAAACAACCATGCTTTTGCCGACGAACCCTGTTCAAAAGAGTCAATACTTTTCCAAGCATGCGCATAGGTTTCTTGAACCAAATCCTCTGCCTCGCTGTGACGGTGGCAAAGATGATAGGCAAAGCGAAACAACGAATCGGCATGCGGAAGCAATTCGGTTTCGGCAATAATGGAAGCGTTGGTTTTCATCAAATATAAATTTTTGCTACTTGGATTTTTGGGTAGCGAAATAGGTTTGCTGTATTGTTTTTTCTGAAAAAAAGGAGGAAAAGTAGGTTGTTTAAGCAAAGTTAAATATTTTTTCGCCTCAAAACTCCCCCCCCCAGTATATTTCGATAAAAAACATTAATATTACACAAAAAATGACAAATTAACTCTCATTTTGACGTTTTTTTGACATTTTGTAACATTTTTTCTTTCCTGAAAATCTACAAATCACCCAATTGTGGACGAATCAAAATCTCTTCGACTACGGCGGATTTACTCATTTTGAGCGCGGCAACAACAGTTTGGGCAATGTCGCGGGCTTGCATGAGCCGCGTTTCGGGCAAATCCACGCCCGCCCACGAGTCTGACCACGTCGCGCCTGGCAATATGGAAGTCACTTTCACCTGTTGTTCGCGCAATTCTTCGCGCAAACATTTTGAAAATCCTAATAACGCAAATTTTGAAATACTATACGAACCGCCGTTTGGATATGCCTTGATGCTCGCCACCGAACACATGTTGAAAATATGTCCTTCGGCAAGTAAAATAGACTCTAACAATGTTCTTGTAAGATAATACGCGCTGTACAAATTGGTTTCGATTTGGGTTTCGATTTGTCCGTCGGGTTCGTTTCCGATTTCGCCTGGCAGGAAAACGCCTGCATTGTTGACCAAAACGTCTATTTTATTCCATTCTTTTTTGACGCATTCGCCAAAATTTAGGACTTCTTCTTTTTTGCTCAAATCCGCCGAAAAGGTCAAAATTTGTCGCTCTGGAAACGCTTTTTCTAGTGCTGTTTTGCAATCGCGGAGTGTTTCGGCGTTGCGCGCACACAAGGCGAGGTCGTAGCCTTCGGCTGCCAAACTTTCGGCAATAGCCCTTCCAATTCCTTTACTTGCGCCTGTGATGACCGCTTTTTTTGACATTATTCTGTTTTTTTTTGATATTTTTATTATGACGAGATTTGTTCTCCCGTCAAACCAAAACGGCGTTCTCGGTTTTGATAACTGGCGATGGCTTGGTAGAAATGCTCACTTTTGAAATCGGGCCAAAAAACTGACGTGAAATAAAATTCTGCATAAGCGAGTTGCCACAATAGAAAATTGCTCAATCGGGTTTCGCCACTCGTTCTGATGAGCAGTTCTGGGTCGGGTATTCCTGCGGTAGCGAGTTCGTTTTCAAACATTTCTTCGGTGATGTCTTCGGGTTTGACCAGCCCGTCGGCAGCGCGTTTGGCGAGGATTCGGACGCTGTTCATAATTTCCCATTTTGCGGAATAATTGAGTGCCAACACCAACGTCATGCCTTCATTTTGTTTGGTTTGTTCGATGCCGTCGAGTAGTGCTTTTCGGGTTTTGGAAGGCAATTGTTCGAGGTCGCCGATGGCTTTGAGCCTGATGTTGTTTTTCATCAAGGTTTTGATTTCGGCGCGGACGGTTTCAATCAAAAGCGTCATCAAGGCATTGACTTCAAAGGCGGGTCGGTTCCAATTTTCGGTTGAAAAAGTGTAGAGGGTGAGGTATTTCACGCCGAGTGCTGCCGCCGATTCGGTCACTTCTCTGACCGTTCCAACGCCTTCGCGGTGTCCAAAAACGCGGTGTTTGCCATGACTTTTTGCCCAACGCCCGTTGCCGTCCATAATGATGGCAATGTGGGTCGGGATTTGCGCCATGTCCAGCTCATTTTTCCAACTCGTCATCGAATATTTTTTTATATTTATATTTTGTATAAAAAATTTTTCCCCAAAAAGCGGCGCAAAATTACGCAACTTTTCTCAAAGAAAATCTTTTTATTTTTGAATAGATTTTTATTTTTTATATTTCTTTAGAAAAGCATAAAAAAAACGTTTGGATACTGGGGGTATGTAAAAACGCCTCGTATGCGCGTTGCACGAGGCGTTTTTAAAAGAATTTTCTATTTTCTTATTATCCTTTTACTTTTTTTCTTCAAAAACCAACGAAGCGGAATTGATGCAAAAACGCTGACCCGTTGGGCGTGGTCCGTCATCAAAAACGTGTCCCAAATGTCCGCCGCAACGACTGCATTCGACTTCTACGCGCTGCATTCCGTAGCTGTTGTCGGCTATCGAAGCCACATTTCCCACCTTGATGGGCTGAAAAAATGAGGGCCAACCCGTGCCGCTTTCAAACTTGTGTTCGCTCGAAAACAAGGGCAAGCCGCAACCCGCGCATGAATAAGTGCCTGTTTTATGATTGTCCCAATATTCGCCCGAAAAAGCGCGTTCTGTTCCTTTTTCTCGCAACACGTAGAAGCGGTTGGCGGACAATATTTTGCGCCATTCTTCTTTGGTTTTTACAATTTTTTCGCCCGTCGTGTCGGCTGTTGCGACGGCACTTTTGGCAGTTTCAAGGGATTTTGACGACGACGACGACGTACAATTCCAACCCAAAATACCAATTGCCATCACCGCGACAGAAAATATCAAATTTTTCATATTGTTATTTTTTAAAAAATTTAGTGAAAAAATATTTTCACAAAGATGCGGTTGCACCCATCACAAATTCGTCACACGTTATATTATGACAAATCTCCGACGGCGCGTTCAAATTCGACTTCTTCGTCGGCATCTTGTTCGCTTTTTTTGTTTTTCCACCAAACAAACGCGATGCCACCGACGAGCAAATAGGGCATCACAAACATCATCAAAATCCCCAAATTGAGGCTTTTGCCTGCATGTTCGGGGTCGAGACCCGTTTGCGCCGCGCCTTTACACATGGCACATTGCGCCGCCAAGTCGGTCGGCATCAAAAACATCGCCAAAAGGCTACCCCCCAGTATCAAACCGCTTTTTAAGAAATTTTTCATACTATTTTCTGTTTTTTAAAAAATTAAATTCCGTATAACATCAAATAACAAACTGGACCCGTCACTGCGACGTAGAGCCAAACCCAAAACACCCAACGCGACAACCGCTTGTGCGCCGCATCTTGGCGCGTGAAACCACGAACGAAAGTGAACAAAATGAATGGAAAACTCAATGCCGCCAAAGTAATGTGAGAAATTAACAACAACAAATAAAGCAATCGAAATTCGCCCGTATATTTGACGGATTCCGTCGTGATGTGATACAAAACGTAGAGCAACAAAAACGAAGCGGAAAGCGTCATCGCCGCATAAATCCAACGCCGATGCGTTTCAATATTTTTTTTGCGAATATTTAGCAACGCGAATACGAGGCAAACTGCGCAAAGTGCATTCATCGTTGAATAAACAGGCGGTAAGAACGAAAAGTCTATGCCCAAATCAATTTTAATGTAGCGCATCGTCACTACCAAACCTAACACGGCAACCGAAGCGATGGTTGCCCAAAAATCTAATTTTTTGCCTAATAAAATTTTTTCCTGCGACATTTTTTGAAATAAAATTTTGAAATTAATACTATTTTTCTTGACAACTTATTTTTCTGCTTGCTTTCCGAGTTTGGGTTGGGCGGCTTTTTTGATGGGAATCAGGAACGGAAAATGGCGTACCATTTTTTGAATCGAGGTTTCGTCGTCAACGTTATAAAAATTTCTAATCGTTGCCGACGTGTCTGCCAATGCAAATTGATGCCCTTCTTTGAAGGCAAATCCGTTGTCGGTCGGCGATTTTGCAACGAAAACGAAGTTGGAAAGGTCGCGTACACGCGCTTGGATTTGCTGATTTGCATTGACCGTAGAATCAGCAAAAATGTAGAATTGCGTTTGTTCGAGTTTGCCAAATTGTTCGTCCATTTTTGACAAAATCTCTACGATTTTATTGTTTTTTGCTTGGTTTTGTGGGTCAAGTTGCACCAAAAGCGTCAATCTTTCTCGCAACGAATCTATGGAAAGTGATTTTCCGTCGGTTCTGTTGAATGAAAAATTTTCTAATTTTTGCAATTTTGGCATTTCGCTCAATGTTATTTTTCGATGTCGCGCCGCGTTGAACGTATTCCAAACGCCGAAGACGGGAAAAACGATGATAATCAACAAAAGACCGAACAAGGCAGGTTTAGAATTGCCCGTTTTTAGGATATCCATATTATTTTTTTAAAATATTTTTAAACGATTGATGACAAAATTGAGTGCAAAATAAAACAAAAAGCACGACATGAAACGCATTTGAAAAATTATTTAGAAACGCTCTAAAAAAAATAAAAATGCTTGTAACGCGCTAAAAAATGCCCCCCCCCAGTATTTGTCCCCCCCCAGCCCCCCCGAAGGGAGGGAGAAAATTGTTTTTTTTCGTTTTTTTGGAAGTGAACCGACCAAAAAGACATCAACGCGAGACATGGAAAATGGCTATTTTTGAAAATAAAAACATTTTTTTAAAAAAATAGTTCAAAATAAAAAAATCGGAACAATTGCGTGGGTTCGTTCGTAAACGTTTGCGTTCAGAAAAAAAATGACGTATAGATATGATGAAAATTTTTCCCGAAGCGACGAGTCAACTCGACATGCACCAATTTTTGTTAGGCGCGGTTTCGCCTCGCCCGATTGCCTTTGTGAGTACGGTGGACGCGGACGGCGTGGTGAATCTTGCGCCATATAGTTTTTTTAATGCGTTTTCGAGTGCGCCGCCGATTGTGGTTTTTTCGTCGAATCGGCGGGGTAGTGACGGCACTAAAAAAGATACGTTGCGGAACATCGAAGCGACGATGGAATGCGTCATCAACGTCGTGAGCCACGATATTGTGCGGCAAATGGCGGTGGCGAGCGTTGATTTTCCGTCTGGCGAAAGCGAATTTGAGAAATCTGGACTCACGCCGATTGCCGCCGACCTCGTGCGTGCGCCGCGTGTGGCGCAAAGTCCTGTGCAAATGGAATGTAAAGTGACGCAAATAATCCCGCTTGGCGAATCGGGCGGCGCGGGGAATTTGATTGTTTGTGAGGTGGTTTTGATGCACGTTGCCGAAGAAATCATGACGGGAAATCGGATTGACCCTGAAAAAATTGACTTGGTGGGTCGCATGGGACGGCATTATTACTCACGGGCAAAGGGCGACATCTTTGAAATCGTGCAAGCCTACAAACCCGTCGTGGTGGGCTTCGATGGGCTACCCCCCAGTATTCGGAGCAGCGATGTGTTTACGGGCAACGATTTGGGCGCGTTTGCAAGTCTTGTTACGTTACCAACACTCGAAGAAGCGCAAGATTTTGGGCATCGTGACGTAGAAATATTAGCAATTCTTCAAAATTCGGAAAATAAAAAAGCGGCGTTACAAATTTACGCGCAACAAAAATTGCGAAACAATTCAAATGAAATAAAAAATATATGTGGTTCATTTAAAATCGCAATTTTATCTACGCTTTTTTGAAAAATGCGATAAAATATTCCCTAAAACTGTTTTTTTTTGTTGTGTTCTGATGTCACAAATTTTGCCTTTTTTTATTTAATTTAAATTAAAAAAAAGAAAAAAAAGCCGAAAATGGACAAAAAAAAGACTTTTTATTAACAAAAATTACACACAACAAAAATATAATCTTATTTTTGCATTCGTATTTCAATAGTCACTTTTTTTTTAATCGCGTGTATTTTTTCTGATGACGATGGTACTATCTTTGCATTAAGTTAGAGAGTTAAAAATACAACATATTACTAATTACTAATCAATTAATTTTATTTTTTAATACAAATTCTAAATTTTTTCTAAACGTTATTTATTACATCTGCATTTTACTATTCTTTTTTATCTATTTTTTTTCCATTTAATTCACATTCATTTTTTTTAAGTTTTTTTTTAGGTTTTTTTTAAGTTTTTTTATTTACTCCGATTAATTATTTGAGTTTTATATTGGGCTTCTTGATGTCCCAACAAATATATACACACTACTATTATTAATATTTTTCACTTATTTACTCGATTGCGTCGCCTTCGAGTCTCGGAGCGAATCTTACATACAATTTATATTTTTTTTTAATTTATTTTTTAAATCCAGCAAGTATTTTTTTTTTACACAAAAATTTATTTTTTAGTTTGTTTTTTTAAATCCAACAAGTATTTTTTTTTTACACAAAAATTTATTTTTTAATTTATTTTTTAAATCCAACAAGTATTTTTTTTTACACAAAAATTTATTTTTTTAGTTTGTTTTTTAAATCCAACAAGTGGATATTTGAGCTGGAGCTGAACCTCAATATTGTGGTTTCTGACCCAACTAAACACATTTTGTAAAATTTTTTTCAAATCCTGCAAATCAGGCACAAATTCTTTTTTTTTTTAATTTTTGGTGTTATTATTTACCTTATCTTAAATCACCGCAAACGGCAATCTCCTTGTTTGGAGCGTTGCCGTTTTTGTTTTTTGTCGTTTTTTTGTTGAAAATTTGTAATTTTGCGTTTTAAAACAAAGAGAAAAATGTATCAATCAGGATTTGTAAATATTATTGGTCGTCCGAATGTCGGAAAATCAACGCTTATGAATGCCCTCGTGGGCGAGCGCATGAGCATCATCACGGCAAAACCGCAGACGACGCGCCACCGAATTATTGGGATTTTGACGGGCGAATCGTGGCAAGTGGTGTTCAGCGACACGCCGGGTTTTGTCGAAAAACCTGCCTATAAAATGCACGAAGTGATGAATGCGTTTGTCCGTTCGACTTTTGAAGACGGCGACGTGATGCTTTTTGTGACCGACCCGAGCGAACGTTGGGCGGAAGATGACCCGTTTTTCCAGCAAATTTGTCGGCTTTCTTTGGGCAATACGCCCATGTTTTTGGTCATCAACAAGATAGACCGCTACGAAAATGCCCTAAGTACTGGGGGGGTAGCCGAAACGCGAAGATTTTGGACTTCAAAGGCAAATTTTGCTGATGTACTTGAAATTTCGGCACTCAACAAGATTAATACACCCGTTTTGCTAGAAAAAATCTTGGAAAGATTGCCCGAAGGTCCGCAATATTACCCCGCCGACCAACTCACGGACCGCCCAGAGCGTTTTTTTGTGAGTGAAATTATACGAGAAAAAATATTGACCAATTACCGAGATGAAATCCCCTACGCTGCCGAAGTTGCGATTGATAGTTTCAAGGAAACCGAAACGACGCACGGCGAATCGTTGGCGCGCATCATGGCAACTATTTTTGTTGCTCGCGAAACGCAAAAAACGATTTTGATTGGGAAAGGCGGTTTGGCAATCAAGAAATTAGGTTCTGACGCACGCCGTGATATGGAAATATTTTTGCAATGTAAAGTTTTTTTGGAAATGACCGTGAAAGTGCGCGACAATTGGCGTGACAACGACACGATGCTCAAAAATTTTGGTTACGGACAATAATTTTTTGTTTTTTTCAGCGGCTTAATTTTCAAAAAGCGTTAAAAAAAACTTAAAATTTATCAAAAAATAATTGCGTTTCCATTTTTTTTTAGGACATTTGCTTTTCATTTATCCTATATTTTGCAAACTCTTTCAGACTTTTTCGCTTCATGTCGAGACGCACCATTTTTCTTATCATCGTTTTGGCGAGCATCGCGGTGCTTGGGGTAATGCTATTGCAAGCCAGTTTCATCATGCAAACTTATCGGGCGCAGGAACTGAGTTTTACGCAGCGCGTAGCGGAGGCGATGTCGCATGTGATGAACCAAATTGAGCAACGAGAGCGCATCGAAATGGAATTGCACAGCGAAAATGGCTACTCCGTTGCCCAAATTACAGATGCTCGAAACGAAATGTTGCGCCGACAATTGACCAGCGATATTGCCAATCGCGTGCGAATGCCCTTGCTCGATTCCATGATAAAAGCGGCATTCAAAGACCAGCAAATCCATCTAAATTCGTTTCATTATGGCGTATATTCCGACCGTCAACAGCAATTGGTTTGGGAAGATGGGCATTTCAATGTAACGGGAACTGCCGTTACTGCTGACCAAGCTGCCTTGATTGCTACGCCCTACAAAATGCGTTTTTTCCCCAAAGAACCGTTCATGTCGGGGGTTTTGATGGCGCATTTTCCAGAAAAAAATAGTGAAGTTTGGGGGAAATTGTGGCTCACGTTGGCACTTTCCGTCTTGTTTTCGTTGGTCATTTTGGGTTGTTTTGCTTACACAATTCAAGTGATTTTGCAGCAAAAAAAATTGTCAGAGATGAAAAACGATTTCATCAACAACATGACGCACGAGTTTAAAACGCCTATTGCTACGATTTCGTTGGCTTCCGACGCGATTTTGATGCCAAATATTATTGCGAATCCTGAAAAAATTCGGAATTTTATGGATAAAATCAAGCAAGAAAATCGCCGTCTCAATGCACAAGTCGAAAAAGTATTGCAAATGGCTTCGTTGGATAAAGACGAATTGAAATTGAAAATCACGAATGTCAATCTCAATGAAATTGTGCAGCAAGCACTTGGAAATATTCAACTTCGCGTCGAAAAACGGGCAGGCGTTGCGCGAGCGATTTTCAACGCCGAAAATCCCATCGTGCAAGGCGACATTACGCACATTGCGAGCATTGTCAATAATCTTTTGGACAATGCCGACAAATATTCGCCCGAACAACCCGACATTACGGTCGAAACGAGGACGGTTAAAAATGGGGTAGAAGTTGTCGTCAGCGACAACGGAATGGGCATGACAAAGGAATCGAAAAAACGAATATTTGAAAAATTTTATCGCGTGCCAACAGGAAATCTGCACGATGTGAAAGGTTTTGGATTGGGGCTTTCGTACGTAAAAGCGATGGTGACGGCGCATCGCGGAACCGTCGAAGTGGAAAGTGAACTCGGAAAAGGAAGTTCATTTACCTTGTTTTTTCCATTTTTTCAATCAAATTTATAGAAAAAAAAGAAAAAAATCGGTTGGATACTGGGGGGGGGATAAAAATTGGATAAATTTTTTAAAAAAAGAATTTCAAATCTTTTTTTTTGATTTTTGATAATTTTTTCTCCAAAAAAACGTTCACGATTAGAAATTTGTTTTGATAAAAAAAACATTTCAAAAAAATCAACCGCTCATTATAATATTTGAAAAAAAACTTGACGTTTAAGTATGGCAACAACGCACACAAATCCACGCATTTTGCTGGTAGAAGACGACCCAAATTTTGGCGATGTTTTGCGCTCATATTTGGAAATGAATGACTATGACGTAACGCTTGCCATTGATGGAATGGCAGGATTAGAGGCATTCCGCAAGGGCGGACGCTTCAATTTGTGCGTTTTAGACGTGATGATGCCCAAAAAAGATGGCTTTTCACTCGCCAAAGACATTCGAGACAAAGACACCGAAGTGCCTATCATTTTCCTCACCGCCCGCACGATGAAAGAAGACGTATTACAAGGTTTTAAAATTGGTGCAGACGATTATATTTCAAAACCGTTTAATTCGGAAGAATTATTGATGCGCATTCAAGCCGTTTTGAAACGCAGCGCGCCCAAAGCAGACCCGCGTGACGAAGTCAAAGAGTTTGAAATTGGCAATTATGCTTTTAATTATTCCCTCCGAACGTTGGTTTTGGCAGGACAAAACGCCGAAGATGCCGTCAAATTGTCGCCCAAAGAAGCGGAATTGTTGCGCATGTTTTGCAAAAGTATCAACGAAGTTGTGCCAAGAAAAGACGCGCTGACCAAAATTTGGGGGCAAGATGATTATTTCACCGCTCGCAGTATGGACGTTTTTATTACGAAACTTCGCAAAGTTTTGTCTGGCGACCCGCGCATTGAATTGAGCAACATTCACAGCAACGGATTTTTGTTGAGTGTGAAAGAAAAATAAAATAAATATTTTTTTGAACATAAAAAAGCATTTTTCGCTCGAAATGAAGCGAAAAATGCTTTTTGTTTTGCCTTG
>JBJOPA010000075.1:0-4150 GCA_046051005.1 Bacteroidota bacterium | reverse complement strand
TCAACAAAATCAACAAAAATATACCAAAAAACATAAAAAAATCGCCCTCCAAAAGCAAATATACTGGGGGGTAACAATTTTTGAAAAAAAACAAAAAAAAAGCATCCACGTTTTATTTATTGGCGAATACTTTTTTCAAAAAAAAAAAACAATGCATTCTTTTTCCCTTTGACATTGTTTTTATAAATTTTTATCCGACCAAAACAACTATTTTTGCGGTTGTACACGTATTATATGGTATGTGAAAAATACGGATTTCAATTTCAAAATTTTATTCCGTTTTCAAGTCATAATTCTAAAAATATTTGGCAAAAAAAAGTTTTTCGTTCAAATTCATAAATTTTTACTTTTTTTGCAAGCTTTTTAGAAAAAAAGTGCGTTTTAAAGTGACGAAATGAATTTTCAAACGTTTTATAGTTGTGCTTTCGATGGAAACGACAAAAATAAAACGAATAAAAATTCGTTATCCACTTTCCTCATTATTATTAGAATGTAACATTTGTATCACGTTTAAATTTTTTTACTTTGATAGAGTCAATTGCAAAACCTACCTTAAATGGTCGCGCTACGCAACATTCTCCCCAAGTTGCCGCAAATCCGCTTTGTTTTGTTCATCCTGATGCAAAAATCGGTGCAAACGTAACCGTTTCACCCTTCGTAACCATCGCCGCAGACGTGGTGGTCGGCGACGGCACTTGGATTGGACCTGGTGCGCACCTCATGGACGGCGCACGTGTGGGGCGCAATTGTAAAATTTTTACGGGAGCCATCGTCGGTTCGCCACCGCAAGACCTTAAATATAAAGGTGAAAAAACGACCCTCGAAATCGGTGACAACACCATCATTCGAGAATACGCCACCCTCAACATCGGAACCGCAGGCGGCGGCGGACGCACCGTCATCGGCAATAGTTGCTTGATAATGGCTTACGTACACGTCGCGCACGACTGTTTTATTGGTGACAACGTCATTTTGGCGAACAACGTTACCCTCGCGGGACACATCGAAATTGGAAATTTTGCCGTCATTGGAGGCATGACCGCCGTGCATCAGTTCGTAAAAATTGGCGAACACACCATGATTGGCGGTGGTTCGTTGGTTTCTACCGACGTTCCGCCTTACGTCACCGCTGCTCGAACGCCGCTCTCCTACGCGGGCGTGAACAAAACGGGATTGCGAAGACGCGGATTTTCGGTTGAACAAATTCAAATTATTAATGATATTTATAGAACCCTTTTTGTGCATAATTCTAATGTTTCAAAGGGTTTGGAAGTTATCAAAACCGATACTTCGCAATCTTTGGAGCGCGATAAAATTTTTGAATTTATCGAAAGAGGTTCAAAACGTGGATTGATTAAAGGTTTTTTGAGTAAAATCAAAAAAGGCGAATAAAAGTTTCTGAAAAAAATAAGACTTTTTATAAAAAAACTCGATGCAAGTTATATTTGCATCGAGTTTTTTTTATTCATTTTTGGAAGTTATTGTATTTTCGCGCTTTCGATGCCCCCCCCCAGTATAAGCCCCCCCGAAGGAGGGGAGTAAGTCCTTTTTTTTATAAAATTTTGAAAAAAATAAAAATATGAAATCACTTTTATCTGAACAACAAAATAATAACATCGTGGCAACGCATGAATTGTTTTTTTTTACAGAATATTATCAATTTTACATCTGCGACGCTGCGACAAAAGGCGAAACTGATGCCCCAGATTTTTGGAACAACGACTCAAACAAAAGACGTTTGGCAATCGGCGAAGGTATTTTGGGCGTGACGGTCGCAAAATACGACAAAATCAAGGTAACTTTAAACGTTTTAGAAGCAAAACCACTTGAAAACAAAAACGCTGACCACAGCGTAGAAGTATCGTTGCGGCTCGATTCGGGCATTTTGAAGGTGCGCGATTGCACCGCTTTTGATGAAATTTTGACTTTGTCGCTTGAAAAAGGCACGTATCGAATCCGAATTGATTCTTTTGAGTTGCAAAAAGTGGTCAACGACGAAGGAGACGATTATTATGTCGTCCAGATTTGGAAAAGCCGTTTTGCGAAACCCAAAATTTTAAAAGAATTTAAACCCGTTTATATTTCATAAATCACTAAACCATTTTTCATACGCGGCTCGAAAAACGTGGATTTGGGCGGCATCGTACCGTTTGTGTCCGAAACCATTTTCAAATCGTCGAACACGACGGGGAACATCGCAAACGCCACACCACCCGATTCGTCGGTCAATTGTTGCAATTTGGCGAGTCCGCGCGTGCCTTCCACGTATCTCAAACGTTCGGAACGGCGAATATTTTTAATATTTAAAATTTCTTTAAATATTTTTTCATTTAATAGATGAACATCTAACAACACTAAATTTGGATTTTTGGATAAAAATTGTTCTAAAATTTCAGATTTCCAAGTAGCGGAATGCCATTTTTTGTTGATGTAAACTGAAAATTGAAATTTTTCGGTTGGATTGGTTGCCTTTTCCAACGGTTCGATGTCACAAACTTCGGCGATGGCTGCCACCAAACCTGCGCGTTCGGCGGGATTCAGCCCCGTCAACAAACGGTTAAATTCGTTGATTTTGAGTTCTTCGACTGGGAAAAATGCGGAAAACAACTTTGAATTTGCTTCCGTTGGCGCATTTTTGAACAACAAAGCCGACGACGCACAACGATGATGCCCGTCTGCAATATACGCCGATTCGATGGCTTCAAAATATTTTTCGAGCGTTTCGATGTCTTTGGGATTCGATATTTTCCAAAAGTGATGCGTATCCGATAAGTTCACGGACAACGACGGCGGCACATTTTTGACCTGATTTTGGCAAAATTGTTGAAAAAAATCGGTCGGATACTGGGGGGGGGACTTGAAAGCCAACAAAACAGGTTTTATCGCCGCGCCGCGTTCCAACAACAAGGCAGATTGCTTTTGTTCGTTGACGACAATCGTATTTTCATGTTTTTTGATGTTTCCATTCAAATATTCTTTCATGTCGGCAACCGCCAAAACACCCCAAAAGCTACGACCTGATGTGGTTAATTGATATAAATAAAAAGCCGATTCGTGCGTAGGCGCATCGAAATAATTTATTTTTTTTTGATTTGAATAATCTTCTTTTACCGTATCGAAAAATGCGTCGGAAATGGTTGGAATGCGAGACAAATTGGGCATCACCGCCCGAAAAGGATAGATTTTCATAAATAAAGAGTTATAATTTGGTGGAAATATAGAAAAAACGTGCAAAGATACTTTTTTTCTACATTTTGCTTTATGAAATCTCTACGATTTGAATGCCGCTGATGCGTTGTTCAAACCAACTGACGGGAGCTTGGGTTTTGTCGCCCGTGCGCGTATCGCATTTAAAAAAAACATAGTATAATTGCAAGAAGTCACCTACATTTTCGAGTAACATGTCTAATCGTTGTTGACAGGCGCGTGGATTTTTTTCTAATACATCAAGCCGCCAAGCGTAGTAGGCTTCGTCGTGGAGTTCGAGAAGCGTCAATAATTTTTTATCCGTAGAGAGTTTTTCCATAAATTTTTTCGCCAAAATGCCATGATGTTGCGTCCAATCGCGTGGCGAACCCTTGTGTTCTTTGTTTTTGAACGTGTCATGGGTGAGCGCAACGATGCGCAAAAAAGCACGGTCTTCGAGCGTAAGCGCGGGCGTGACGGCATCAATATTTCGCAACACTTCGGGAATGTGCAACCCGACCATGCCTTCGGGGTGTCCGTAGCGCGGTTCGCCCCAACGAAGTCCTTCGGTGACTTCGGGGTCGGTCAGAATGCGCCTTTCGAGTGGTGTTTCGGGAGGCATCAATTCAAATATTTCTTCATCGGTCAGATGAGTTTTTCGTTGCATATCTAGCAAGTTTGCCTACTTTTCAATCGTTTGAACGTGATTTTTGTCCAGTAGTTCAATTTTTTTCGAGTTTCAAAAATACGAATATTTCTGAATATCAAAAGTTTTTTTTTATAAAAAAATAAATCATTCAAAAAGATACCCCCCAGTATCCAATCTTTTTTGGAGGCGATTCCTTGCAAAAAAACGGTCGAATACTGGGGGGTATCTTTTTTTTGAGATAAAAAACATTTTTTCAAAAAGAAATGCCTTTGAGAAGTACATCTCAAAGACATTTCTTTTATTTTTTTATTGACT
>JBJOPA010000074.1:0-7053 GCA_046051005.1 Bacteroidota bacterium | reverse complement strand
TAAACATGCCACCAACTGTGGGTCGGATTTGCTATCCCAACACAAAAATAGTCAATAAAAAAAATAACCACCAAATTTTATTCGGTAAAGAAAAAAAATGTAAACATACAACTGGGGGGGGGCGTTTCCGAAATATTCAAAACATTGAAAATAATATTCTATAAAAAATCAAATATTTCAGCTAACATTTTTAAAGCAAATTCAGCAAAAAACAAATTATTTTTTCCAAAAAAATTGTGCAAATCAATTGCATAACCGTATATTTGCAATTTATTAACATTTTAAACCTCTTACAAATTATGTCAAGACGAGGAATTATTTTTTTTGTAATGATTTTGTTAAGTAAATTGGGTTATGGGCAACGGACAATATATTACAATCAATATTTAGGTACATTACGGACCCAACCCGCTAACTGTGAACTGGCAAACGGAAAAATACTGGCAGACGCATCCATCATGAATGGGTTCCGAGTTTCTCCTATTTCTGTCAGTTCCACGCTTGGCTATCAAAATTTAAGTGCTGGCAACTACGTCGTAGCAAAATATGTAGTTCAATATAACGTTTGCCTCGATTACAATCGTGGGGGGTGTTCAGAAAGAGGTAATATAAGCTACGGCGAATATTATTACGCAACGGTAGGACGCATACCCAGTACACTCACCGTAGATAGTGTTGCCGTGCGCAACAGTGATTGTGGTGGTGCAACGAATGGTCAAATTCGCGTTTTTGCGCGTGACACTGTTAATGCGCCAATCCAATATTCTCTTGATGGGCGAAATTTCCAAAATTCTCCCATTTTTACAGGGTTAGTACCCGACACAACCTATCAAGCCGTAGTTCGAGATTCGGTGGGTTGTCGCCAATCATTTACTCGCGAAGTGCGTAGCGGTGACAATGGACCACGATTAGATACTATTTTGACCCTACCCGATAGTTGTCAACAAGGTTTAGGACAACTTCAAATCGCAGCCAATAGCAGAAATGGAGCTTTATCGTATTCTATTAATGGCAATACGTTACAACAACAAAATCAATTTTTAAATTTAAGAACTGGCACGTATCGCGTGCGTATCGAAGACCAGTTGGGTTGTTTTACACAAAAAACAGCAGAAATTTTCGGGAGGGGTGAACCAATTATGATGCAAACAGTAAAAACAGATACGCGATGCGGTCAAGACAATGGTAACATTAGGCTTTATTTGTCTGGTGGAACACAGACTAATTATCAAGTATTAATCAACAATCAAATGCAGCTCGGTTGTTGTAACTTTCGGAATTTATCAAGTGGGCGATATCATGTTGAAGTACGCAATGGTAGTTGCCCCGCAGTAACAGAAAATATATTTATCTCGCCCTCTGATTCGATTCCTACTCGACAAATTAGACAAGTGGGCAACGTCTTAGTCATAGACCCCGTTCCGAATGCAACTTATTACTGGACTATCTGCGGTACGTGGCTTTTTGCAACCGATACATTTTTTCAACCCAATTTGCCTGGAACCTACACAGTCAGTATTAAAGTTGGTGATTGTGTCCAAAATATTGATTATTTATTTACAGGTGCATTAAATACTCAAAACCTGGAAAAATCCAAATACCCAATCCGCCTCGCACCCAATCCGACATCGGATAAGTTTGTTGTAGATTTGTCTGAATTATCTACGTTTCAACATATGAAATTATTGATGACCGATGCTACGGGACGAACCGTTTTACAAACAACCATTCAAGAAAAAAACCAGTCAATTGATGTAAATCAGTTGCCAAACGGTGTTTATTTTGTTCAAATTTTGTCCGAAAATCGCCCAATTGGTGTTCAAAAACTGGTCGTTCAGCATTAAAATATTTAAAAAAAAGAAAAAATGACGCACACACATGCCTCCAAAGCGGAAAATACTGGGGGGGGGCGTTTTTTCAAAAAAATAATTAAAAAAAAATGGCTCGCGTGTGTGCGAACCATTTTTTTTTATATCCAATTACGATTTTACGATAATTCTACTTTTTTTTCGGTGTAGCTTTTTTGACCGCAGGTTTTGCTGTTGCAGGTTTTGCGGCGGGTGTTTTTTTAACTTTCGGCGCAAAGGCATCTGGGTGTTCGATTTCGATAATCGCTTTCACTTCTGCTTCTGTCAAGGCTGCAATCGCTTCGGGTGACATTTTTTTGCCGTCTATTTTTGGCGTAATCATGCTTTTTCCGAAGCGGATAAACGGTCCCCAACGCCCATTTTCGATGTCGGCTTTGAGTTCTGGAAACTGCTTGATATAACGATTTGCTTCTTTATCGCGCTTTGCTTCAATGAGTTCGGCGGCTTCTTCAAAAGTCAAAGAATCAAGGTTATATTTTCTCGGAATGTTGATAAACATGCTATTCCACTTGATAAAATCACCAAAACGCCCCGTTCCTTTCGTAATCGGCAATCCTTCGTATTCAAAAACAGGTGCTTCGGCAGCACGTTTTTCTAACACCAATTCAATGGCGCGTTCTTGCGTGAGGGCTAATGCGTCTTCGTTTCTTGGAATGGAAACAAAGGCTTCACCAAATTTGACATACGGACCAAAACGCCCCACGCCAACGACCAAATCTTGTCCTTCAAATTCACCCAAATTTTTAGGCAATTGGAACAAATCAAGCGCGTCGTTGATGCCAATGGTTTCGATACTTTGCGTTTTTTTGAGATTGGCGTATTGTGGTTTTTCGCCTTCTTCGAGTTCGTCGGGCGCACCGATTTGGGCAACGGGTCCGAATTTTCCCATGCGCACCAAAATCGTTCTGCCTGTGACGGGGTCTTTTCCCAACATCCGTTCGCCGCTTACGCGCTCGGCTTCGGTTCTTGTTTTTTCCACATTTTCGTGGAATGGGAAGTAAAAATCGCCAATCATTTTTGTCCAACGACTTTTTCCTTCTGCAATATTATCAAGTTCGTCTTCGACGTTTGCGGTAAATTTATAATCCATTACCTCATCGAAATGTTTATCCAAAAAGTCCACCACCAAAATGCCCATATCGGTCGGGAACAAATGCCCTTTCGATGCGCCTGTCATTTCGTTTCCGACGGTAGTAGCGATTTTTCCGAGATTGGAAAGCGTCAAAATTTGGAACGAACGCGGCATGCCTTCTCGACTTTCTTTGACGACATAGCCTCTGTTTTCTTCCATAATCTTAGCAATCGTTGGCGCATAAGTCGAAGGGCGACCAATGCCTTGCTCTTCGAGTTGTTTCACCAATGCTGCCTCTGTAAACCTCGCGGGCGGGCGAGTGTAGCGTTGCGTGGCAGTCATTTTGTCGAAATTCAAGGCTTGTCCGACGGAAAGCGGCGGCAAAACACCTTTTGCATCTTCGTCGTCTTCGTCTTTCGATTCGAGATAAACTTTTAAAAATCCATCAAATTTGATGACTTCGCCTTCTGCCACCAATTTTGCTTCTTTGACCGTCGAAATCCCGACATCTACGAGTGTGCGTTCCAATTCTGCGTCCGCCATTTGACTGGCGATGGTGCGTTTCCAAATCAGTTCATACAACCGTTGTTGGTCGCGGTCGTCGGTGACGATGGTTTTGTCAATATAAGTTGGGCGAATGGCTTCGTGCGCTTCTTGCGCCGATTCTTTGCCCACTTTGTAGCGACGGATGTGCGAATAGCGGTCGCCATAATTGGTTTTGATTTGCGTCGCAATGTCTTGAATCGCCAATTCGCTCAGATTGGTCGAATCGGTTCGCATGTAAGTAATGTGTCCCGATTCATAGAGCCGTTGGGCGTTTGACATCGTGCGCGACACCGAAAAACCCAATTTTCTGCTCGCTTCTTGCTGCAACGTCGAGGTCGTAAACGGAGCGGCAGGTTTGCGTTTTGAAGGTTTTACTTCAATTTTTTGAATGTTATAATTTGCGCCGACACAACGTTTCAAGAAACTGTATGCGCCGTCTTCTTCTTCAAAACGTTGCGGCGATTCGGCTTTTAAAAGCACATTTTTGCCTTGCGCGTTGGGAACTAAAAAATTGGCTTCAATTTTAAAAAATGGCGTGGAGTTGAATCGCTGGATTTCACGCTCTCGCACGACCACCAATTTGACCGCAACCGATTGCACGCGACCTGCCGAAAGACCCGTTTTGACCTTGCGCCACAACAATTCTGACAACTCGAAACCTACCAAACGGTCTAACACCCGTCGCGCTTGTTGCGCATTGACGAGGTTCATGTCCACGTTGCGCGGCTGCGTGACGGCTTTCAAAATGGCTGGTTTTGTAATTTCACGAAACACAATTCGCTTGGTGGTGCGCTCGTCTAAGCCCAAAACCTCGCACAAATGCCATGAAATTGCTTCTCCCTCGCGGTCTTCGTCCGTCGCAAGCCATACTTCTTGGTGCGTTTTGACGGCTTGCCGCAACTCGTTCACCAATCTTTTTTTATCCTCTGTAATCACGTAATTGGGGTGAAAATCGTTTTCGATTTCTATCGCCAATCCTTTACGCTCCAAATCGCGGATATGACCCATGCTCGAACGAACCGTGAAATCACTTCCCAAAATTTTCTCAATCGTCTTCGCTTTCGCGGGCGATTCTACTATCACTAAGTTTTTTGACATCTTCTTTTCAATAAAAATTTGATACGTTTCAAATTTCGCCGCAAAAGTAATCGTTTTTACGGGCTTCAAAACATGCCTAACAACGGGAAAACGCGCCACGTGTTACAAAATATCCGTTTTTTGACCTTTTTTTTAAATTTTTACCCTTTTTAGACCTTAAAAAGACAAATATTTTTTTTTGAATCAAAAATATTGACCAAAATTTGTATCAAAATTACGGTTTATTTCTTTTAAACGAAAATATTTTTTTTCAAACGCCAAATCGCCTTGAAATCGAGGAAACGAAAAACAAACATTAGAAAAATACTCATCATTCCACTCGTCAAAAATTGAAGCAACAGGCAAAAACCCTTGCCAAAACCCAAAATATACTGGGGGGGGGGCATTTTTTGCAAATAAAAATTAAAAATCAACAATAAAACTGCATAAAGTGGAAATTTTAAAATATTCCAAAAATTCATCTGTAAACTAAATAATTTTGTGGACAACCAAATGGCAATCAAGCAGACAAACGCCTCCGTCAAAACCGTCGTGAACGCCGCCGCCATCGCCTTTTGTTGCGGAATAAAAACGACATTCAGAAAGACATTTAAAAAAATTGCCAATCCAAAAAGCCAGTTCACGCGCCGCAAAACGCCGCCCGCATTGAGCAACGCAGCATATACGTGCGTTCCCGATATAAAAACAAAAGCCCATATCAAAACGCCTAAAATTTGCCCGCCATATTGAGGATTTCTATCGTATAACAACGCCATAATGTCGAATCGAAACGTCCAAACCAAGCACGCCAACGCAATCGAACCTGCAAAAATGAGTTGAAATGCCAATCGGACGAGGTTGGCGAGTTCGGTTTGTTTTTTTTCGTTCAGCAGTCGTGCGCACATGGGAATTAGCAATCCCGAAAACAAAAAACCCACCATATTTGCCGCATCGAGCAGCCGATACGCCGCCGCATACGTGCCTGCTTGCCATTGCCCGTCGGGGAGCAATCGCTCCAACAAAACGCCGTCAATTCGTCCATAACACATCATTAAAAACAATGATAATGCAAACGGAGCTACCTGTCTGAGCATCGAAAACAATATCAAAAACGTGCGGCGAGAGAATTTCGGAAGCCTAAAATGACGGGGTAAATCCTCGCGCAACACCCACAAACCAACCAAAGCCGTCACGAATAGCGTCGAAATTTGTAGCAAAACGAAGGTCTGAATGTCCGTTTTTTGAGAAAATGGCGGCACAAACAGCCAAACGCCCGCCACCACCGTCAACAACAATCTATCGAGCGACGACAACAAACTATCGAGCCGATATTTGCCCAATGCCGCCACGTTTGCGCGGATGAAAAAGACAAAAGTTCCCAACAATTGTCCCACTGCGATGCTCAACAACAACCAAAAAACGTCGCCGTAGCCCACCCATTGCGCCCCCCCCAGTACCAACGCCAAAAAAATGCCGCCCAACAACAATTTGAGCAGAAAAAGATAGGGGAAATATTTTTGAAAAATGACGCGATGCTTGGAAAAAAAACTTGAAATGAAAATGTAAATGCCCGGTTCTTGGATAATTTGAAACAAAAAAGCAAAACTAAACAACGAAAAATAGAGACCATATTGCGCTTCGCCCACGCGATTTTGCAACGTCCGCTCTATCCCAAATATATAAATCGGTTTGATGAGCAGATTTATCAATACCGTGAAAAAAACATTCAATAAAAACTCGCGTCTCAAAGGATTTTGATTAAAAAAACATGAAAAAAAAAGTAGATTCCACCAATGTTAACGACGCGGAACGCTGTGATACATTATCAAAAAAGTCAACGCAATGCGCATGGAAAGGCTGATTCTTTTTTCGTCGAGGTCGTCTTCGATGGTCCAATCCCGCGGGTCGCGGGCGTAGGTCTGAAACATTCGGAAGCTGCCAAAATCGGATTCGCCAATCTCCCATTCGGTGGTTTGATTGCCGTATTTGCAGCGCAATTCGAGCGTATTTTTACCGTCGGAAATGCGCCATTCTCGCCATTCGGACGGATAGATACGCCGTGCAGTTACAATTTTGTTGTCGCCCGTCAATTCCCATTCGCTAGGGTCGTTTTTCCATTTTTGACGCACCGAACCGCTTTTTTCGCCCATTCTCCAAGCCCATTGCGACCAATCGTTGGGCTGAAAGACCATGCTGAACGTTGAATTGTCTTCTTGCGGCTCGCTGTCAATATTCCATTCGATGAAAGAATCGCTCCAACTGGTTTGCAATCCAAGCAATTGTTGGGCATTCGAGACGGCATTTGTCGCAAAAATGGCAACGAAAATGAAATATTTTTTCATCTTTTTTGAACGATTCATATAAAAAAATTTTTGGTAATGGGTGAAAATGGTTGATTGTTATAATTAGGCTGCAAACGCATTAGCATATTTTCCATGTTTGAAATAATACTTGTTGATGTACATACCAATAACATTATCGTGGATTTCT
>JBJOPA010000073.1:0-5438 GCA_046051005.1 Bacteroidota bacterium | reverse complement strand
GGGCGAAGTCAGCTTGTTTTGCGCCTTTGAAACCGAAAAACTGAACACAATCATCAGAAAAACGCCTAAACAGGTCGAATATACTGGGGGGGGGGTACTTTTGGTAAATTTTTTCATTTTTTTAAAAAGAATAAATTTTGTTATGATAAATTATTGACTAAACATTTTTAAATATTTTTTTTGAATGATTTTTTGAATGATTATTCTATCATTTTTTGGGTCGCTATTTTTTTATCTAAATTTTTAGATTGCCCGCCCATTGTTTTTGCTTTTTGCCACCATTGGGTTGCTTTTTCGAGTTGGTTTGCGCGTGCGTAGGTGTCGCCGATGGCTTCGGAAACGATGGCATTGTGGCTGATTTCTGCCAAATTATCTACCAATTTCAAGGCATCGGTTTTCATATTTTCATTGCCGAGCAACATGGCGTTGGTTTGTTTCAACAAAATACTGGGGGTGTTGGGCGCGAGTGCATTTGCTTCGCCAAACGCTTTTTCGGCGGCGTTGAAGTCCTTGTTTTTAGCTTTCAGCCAACCCAATTCCGCTAAAATATCGGCTTTGAGCGGTGGTTTTCGGGCGGACATGAGGAGGGCTTGTTGAAGCGCGTCGGTTGCGTCGGTGTTTTTATTGAGCCGTGCGCTTGCCAATCCGTTGAAAAAAAACGCGGCGGCTTGGTTCGGAAACCGTTCCACCGCTTCGTTACTGGTGGCAAAAAGCGCGGTGAAATCGCCCATTTCTTCCTCAATTCTCATTTTTTGTTCAAAAACGGAATAAATATTTTTCACCAATCGCGTACATTTTTCGTAGCGCGCCAATGCTTCGACGGGTTGTTGATGTTGATAGAACAAATCGCCTTGCAACGCCAAAATCTTTCCGTCGTTTGGATACATATTTTCTAATTTTACGCCAATTTCCAACAGTTTTTCTAACAATGGCGTATTGTTTTCTTTTACTTTTTGCTCGTTCAGTTTCTGCAAAAAAGGCAAAAGTTCTCTAATTTTTTGGTCAATTTGCGTATTTTTTTCTTCAAAAAATGCCATTTTTGAATCTAAAAATGCGATATCTTGATTGCTGTTGTTGTTTTTGATGGCGGCTTTTTTACTGGCACTTCTGACCAAATTTGCCCGCACATCGTCTGGTTTGATGGTTAATATTTGGTCATAAACTTGTTCGGCTTCGCCATTTTTTCCTTGCATGAGGAGCGTTTCGGCGAGCAAATGTTGTGCATCGAGATTGCTGGGTTCGGTTTTTACGTAGCGTTGCAAAATTGCGACAGCCTTGTTGATTTCTTTTTTTACGACAAAAATGGCGTATTTTTTCTTTGCAATTTCTTCTTGCAGACCATATAATTGCTCGAATTTGTCGTAAATTTTGAGTGCTTTGTCGAATTGTCCAGATTTTTCGAGGCTTTCGGCGAGTTCTTGTTGCATTTCGTCGTCGAAAAAGTTTTTGTCTTTTGCGGCAATTTGTTCACCGATTTGCGCGGCGTTTTTATATTCGCCATTTCGAGCATATAATTGCATCAAAAATATTTTATACCACCGATTTTCGGGTGCGATGGCGACGGCGCGTTGTGCTTGGGCAAATGCGGCGGGCATTTGTTTTTGGGCTTCGTAAATTTTGGCGAGTTGATAGGCGGCGGCATCGTTTTTTTCGTCTTTTTTGGCGACTTCTTCAAATGCTTTTGCTGCGCCTTCGAGCTTGCCGAGTTGCAACAATCCGATTCCTTTTAGGTATAATTCTTCCAATTCGGCGTAAGATTCGCTCATGCGCGTGGCGCGTGCGGCGGTGATGGAAACGGATTGGTTGTCCGTTTTTCCATCGTTGATGTCGCGCATCGGTTTTTGGGCGGATATACTGGGGGGTATGCCCAAGAGTGCCGCAAATGCTAAAATGTTATATTTTTTTCGCATGTCAAATTGATTTTTATTTTCTTTTCCCTTCTAAACGCATTTTTTTGAAAAAAGTGAACAAAGGAAAAGGTTTTTTAGTTAAAAAACATAAAAAATGAATTATTTTTTTTGATTTTCCAATTTCCATTTTGGACAACGCACGTGGAAAAGAAATTGTATTTTTGTGTGATAATTTTTTTTAAAAAAATAATAACGATGAAATGACGACAAATTATCAGTCAATTTGGATAGAAACGGGCTACGAAATGTTCGCCATGTCGGGTCAACAAGGGCTAAAAATCGAGCGACTTGCCCGAAAAGTGGGCATCAGCAAATCTTCTTTCTATCATCATTTTGCAGATATGGATATTTTTATAGATTGTTTGTTGGATTATCACTTGCAACAAGCGTTCGTAATTGCAAAAAAAGAGGAACAATGTCAAAACGTTGACCCCGAACTTATCCACATTTTGGTCGAACATAAAATTGATTTGTTGTTCAATCGGCAATTGAGGATACAAAGAGAGCAAAAAATATTTGACGAAATTTTAATAAAATCCAACCAAATTGTAGGCGATTCGTTTGTGAGAATTTGGATAAAAGATTTGAATCTCAAATTAAATAAAAAACAATTAGAAGGAATTTTTGAGTTGGCATTAGAAAATTTTTACCTGCAAATTACGCTTGAACATCTCAATCCCGTTTGGTTGTCTAAATATTTTTCTAATTTGAAGAAAATTGCAGCAAATTTTGCTTGAAAAGCCTTGAAATTGTACGGAAGCGTCTAAAATAGGAATGTCATTGCGGTTAATTTTGCACAAAAATATTTTAAAATAATTTTAAAAATGACAGCAATGAATCAAGTAATGACGCACGTATTTCACAAATTTTGGTTGAAAATTACGGCAATTGTAGTGGGGTCTTTTGGTCCCGTTTTTTTCTTCGGCACGATGTCGCAAACGCTAGAACCTGCGCGGTTTACGCTCGATTTGTTGAGTTTTCCTGTTGACGGCAGGACGACTTTTGCCGCTTCCGACACCCGATTTTTGTCGGCACTGACGGGCGGTTTTTTGATGGGCTGGGGCGTTATGATTTGGTTGTTGTCCGTCTGGGTCTATGACAAAGCACCCGAAGGCGTTCGGAAAACGGTACTTTTCAGCCTGTTGTCGTGGTTTTTTTTGGACAGTTTAGGTTCCATAACATCGGGAAATTTTTCAAATGTATTTTTTAACATTTTCGTATTGCTCATGGGCGTAGGTCCGTTGTGGCGACCTGTAAAAAGTTAAAATAAATATTTGAAAAAAAATATAAAACCGTTTCGCCCGCTTGCGTGCGAGGCGGTTTTGTGTTTTAAACGAAAAAGAATAATGTGATGGGGGATTAGATTGGGATTTTATTTTTTGATACAATCAATTTTATGTTTGAAATGTGATAGTTTTTCAAAGAGAAGGCTTTATATTTGCCTCCAAATTATGAAAATAGAGACTTTTTTGAAAAATAAAAATATATGAATCTGAAATATACTTGTCCTTGTTGTGGCTATAAAACGCTTGACCGCGAAGACACTTTTTACGACCTTTGCCCCGTTTGTTTTTGGGAAACCGACCCGTTTCAGCTGGCAAATCCAGACTACAAAGGCGGCGCAAATCGTCCGTCTTTGCAGGAAGCGCAACAAAATTTTTTGATTTTTGGAGCCTGTGAAAAAGACGTTTTTCCATACGTCCGTTTGCCATTGGAAAATGAAAAAAAAGACGAAAATTTCAAGATTTTAGGCAATTATACTGGGGGGGGGCTATTTTTTAAAAGAAAATGGGCGGAAACCTCTGGAAACCCCAAAACTGATGATTGGGGAACCTCGATTTATTATTTTGAAACGGACGAAAAAGGTGAAGTTTCGAGACAGATAATAATTTATGACAATCATAGAACCTTGAAATACAGTGAGTTACATCTCGAAAATGAATACGGCGGGTTGGCTACCGAAGGATTAGATTTGACAGATTTTGAATATATAAAAATTGAAGAAAAAGAATTTTTAAGACATTGGAATCAACCAATTATCGAAACTTTTACGGCGCAGAAAATCCATTTGGCGGGTTGGCACATTGGTGTTTATGATGCGGAAATTAATACTTTCAAAACGAAATTGGAGGCACAAAAAACGCTCATTTCCGCCACACTCGACCACCGTTTTATGCTCGATTTGACGTTTGAAAAAGGCGGTGACCATTTTCCAAGATACGGTTTTTATTTGCTGAAAATCCGAGAAGGTCATACAGGTATTCATTATTTCACTTACATGAATTGGGCAGAAGCGGTTGCCGCTACGCAACAATGGATTGACGAAATCAACATCGTTAACAAAACCGTTGACGTGAAAAAAAAGGAAGAAGAAAAAGCCTATCCCGTGCGTGTGCGCGTGGACAATCAAACGGTTTCGGCGACCTTGACGACTTGGCGAAATATGGATTGGGAAGTTGAAAAATTTAGAAATATACAACTCGAAATCGGCGATGAAATCTACTCCGTTGTAGATACATTTACGGATTTTGAAAATATGTTAATTGCTTTTCAAAAGAGCTTACCCGAAAATTATAAGTTAGAAATTTGTTTTTTCTGCCGTTTTTCGGGTTATTTCGTAGCGGGAAATGATAATTTTGGCGATTTGGATTGCTTCCGAAAATGTAAAGAAAAACTTGCAGCCGCCAACAACAAACACAAACTAATTGACCTTTACGAATCAGAAAAAAACAACATAGAAAAGGTGGAAGAAACGCATTATTGTAGCGAATTTGAAGCCTATCGTCCGACGGATTGGTTGTATAAAAAACAAGAATAAAAATAATAGTTTATGAGTCATTTTTTGACGTTTAAAAACTGGAAAATACTGGGGGGTATGCTGATTTTGTTGCAAACGCAATGTGGTTTACCTATCGTTCAGCATCAAAATATTAGCAAACAATATGCAACAAAAATTGAATTGATAACGCCCACCAGCATCGGTGCGTTGACGGATTGTGAACGCATGGAATTTGAAACAAAAAGCCGTGAAACGGCAGATTTTACGTGTTTCGATGGCATTCCCGACACCGACGGGCAGGTTGATGTGCAAGTGGCGGTGGGCGGCGGTTACGTGATGCACGCGACGAACGATGGGATTTCGGTGTTCGATAAAAGTGGTAATTTGTTGCACGCAACACGCCAAAGTTGCTTGCAAGACGGCATTGACCCCAAGTTATTTTTTGACATTCACAACCAGTTTTTTGCGATAGATTTTTATCATTATTACGACCAACCGAAGAAAAAACCGGTCAATATTTCAGTTTCTGCCTCTTCCGACCCTACAAAAGGTTGGCATACGTATGCCGTTTCTTTGCCGACCGCCGAAGATGGTGGCGGGTTGGGGTACAGCAAAAAATGGCTCGCCTACACGTATCCCGAAGTCGAAAAAGGCAGCACTATTTTGTTGTCATCGGCAGATGCAAAATCGGGAAAACCTACAAAAGTCTATCATTTCGACAACGATTTTGGGCAACCTGCTTTTGGACA
>JBJOPA010000072.1:0-5380 GCA_046051005.1 Bacteroidota bacterium | reverse complement strand
GAAAAACGCGAACTCACGGCAACAGAACTCATGGAACTCATGCCCCAACTCATGCGTAGAAACCTGCCTTCTGTCGTCAATAATGCAAAAGAAGAAATGAATATGAACGAACGTGATATTTTATATAAAATCATGTTTGACCTTCGCGCAAGCGTGGACGAAATGAAAAAATTGTTGTTTGAACTCATCAAATCCAACAATTTGCAGGTTCCCAGCCAGTTGTTGTTGGAAATGGCGAGCGGTGGCAATTATGATTATAAAAATGCCCCCCCCCCAGTATCCAACGGCGGAAACTCATTTTTTGAAGACAAAAACGAGTCGCCACGTGTCATTTTCAACCCGCCGAACCTCGAAACCATGACCGATGAAACCGCGCACGAAATCGAAACCGAACACGAAGAAGTCGAAGAAGCGCGCTCAATGGCAGAAGTCGAAAAACGACAAATCCTGAAAATTTTGAAAAAAAATAATTTCAAAAGAAAAGAAACCGCTACGCAATTGGGCATTTCTGAAAGAACTTTATATCGAAAATTGAAAGAATACCACATTGATATGTAAAATCGCAAAGCAAGCGAAAAATAAAAAACGGCGCAGACAAAATGTCCACGCCGTTTTTTTGTTTTTTCAATATATTTTCAAAAACTAATCTTTTCCTTCAAAATAGCTTTTGTTTGTTTCGCCATTTTCCAATTTCATCAAGCGATTGGTCATTTCTTTTGCCAACTCCAATTGATTCGACTTTGCAAAAATCTCTTTCAACGCAATCAACGTATTTTTATCATTCGGGTTGATGCTTTCCGCTTTTTTGAAATAAGGCAACGCTTGTACAAAAACGGCGTTGATTTCTTTCTCTTTTTCGTCGTATTTTTTATTATTTTCTTTATTCGGCGGCAATTTTGCAAGTTCGTTCAACTCTTTTGTCATCGCAGCCGCTTTGTTATAAATATTTGCGCCGATAGAATACACCGCTTCCAAATTTTTAGCGTCCATTTCCAACGTTTTTTTGTAATACGTCATCGCTTCTGCTTCGAGTGTTGCTTTTTTCGCTGGGTCAGTTTCTTTTGCCGCCAACTGGTCGGAGATACTGCCCGCAAAGAAGACCAACGAAACGTTTTTAGGGTCGGCAACCATCGCATTTTTCAACTTTCCAACCAACACGTCCAATTTACCTGCTTTGACGTAATAATTGAGTTCTGCAATCATCAAACCATTGTCAAGCGGCAATCTTGCTCTGCCTGCCTCCAAATATTTGAATGCTTCTGCGTCGTTGGTCTCTTTATATGCCTCATACAAAGCGGTATAAACAAACGCCAACGTATCCACTTTTTCCTCAATCATCGCTTTGTAAATGTCCGTATTGTCTTTCGAGTTGTTGGCATAACCTTGTGTTGCCATCGCACCCGCCATGTACAATTGGTTGTGATAATTCGCTTTATCGTCCAAAATACTTTTCGCTTTTTGAGCAACCAAAATTTTATGAATGTCATAAACCGTACGGAAACTCAACTGCGCTTTTACGTAATCATTTTTTCGGTTATAATCATTCGCACTCATATTGATATATTCTTGCGTAAATTGCAATTCTTCGGCAGCCAATTTCGCTTCTTTTTTAACCGATTTTGCAATTGCATTTTTAAACGGTTCTACTGCTTTGATGGCTTCGCCGAGATATTTCAATTTTGGTGTAGGCATCGCGGCTTTTGTAAGCTGTGCTTTGGCAGCTTCTGCTTGAAATGCCGCTTTGTCTGCCCCGCCCATCGCATTGTAGATTCTGCCTTTTGCCAACCAAACTTCTGCCGATGCTTGTCCTTCAGGCGTTTTCAAGGCTTCGTCAATCGCGGCGATGGCTTCTTGAAGTTTTACGTCTTTGGTGTTGTCATTTTCAAAAGTGGTGCGGGCTTTTTCTGATTTTTTGAGTAAATCTTTTACCGCAGGCGGCAATTGTGCAAATGCAGTGTTGACCAACATCAAGGCAACTACGCCCAAAAATAATTTTTTCATGATTGCTAATTTTTTTTTAAATGAATTTAATTTTTAAAATCTCAATTTTCTTTTGATTAGAAAAAAAAGTTGAGAAAGAAACGCTTTTTGATGAACAATATTTTTTTTAAATGAAATGCTTTACGTTTGATGAACGCCATTTTGACGAAACACAACCAAAAAGTTGCGACCTATTTTAGTTATAAAAATGTTAAAATTCTGAAAAATGCGTTTTAAAAGTCCCCCCCCCAGTATTTAAACGTCAAAAAGACATTTTTATCACTCGAAAAATACCCGAAACGCGCTACAAAAGTAGAAATTTTTTCAAAACTGTCTCCAACTTTTTTTGACAATTGAGAAAAAGTGGGTAAAAAAAATTTGACAAAAAAAAATCTCAATCCATTTTTCAAGGTTTGAGATTTTTTTTTACACCGTATTTATAGCATCACAGATTTAGGTCAAATTTTGGACAATCATGGTCATCCATCTTTTTCGTTTTTCGATGGCGGCGATGGCTTTTTCGTCGTCGGGTTTCAAAAGCAAGGCATTGATTTTTTCTTGATGAAAATCGAGCAGCGATTGCATGTCGAAAGGCAACACAAACCTGTCGCCGCAATTGCCCGTTTCTTCGGTGGCAACAATTTTGCCTGATGCGTTTGCCAAAATTTTGTAATATATGGTACGTTGCACATTGTATCTTTCAGGTTCGGCGGGTTCGATGCGCGTGGTGTCGCCTCCAAACTTGGGAATCCAAAACGTTTTCACTTCCGTAATTCTATAAATATCGCCAAATGGCTTCCGAATCCAAATTAAATCACCGATTTTGAGCATTTTTTTTTATATTTTTCAAGTTGATTCAACAAGATTGTCAATTTTTAGTCCCCCCCCAGTATTTGTGGAGGTTCAAAGGTCAAAAATACGGTTTTTTTTTATAACCAATTATTTTTAGCGATATTTTTTAAAAGATTTTATAAAAGATTTTTTTTTCAAATATCAAAAATTTTTCAATGCTGCATAAATCAAGTGAACGGGCAAGCCCATGACGTTGGCGTAGGTTCCTTCGATTCGCAAAATTTTGCACAACCCGAGCCATTCTTGAATGCCGTAACTGCCCGCTTTGTCAAACGGCTGACAGGTTTGGATATAAAAATTGATTTCCTCGTCCGAAAAATCGTCGAAAGTGACCAATGCTTCGTCCGAAAAAGCGACTTCGCGTAGGCGCGAACGTAGGCAAACGCCCGTCACGACCTTGTGGGTTCGGTTTGCCAATCGGCGAATCATGGCAAAGGCTTCGGCGTGGGTTTCGGGTTTTCCGAAAATTTCGCCGTCCAAAATCACGACCGTATCCGCCGCAATGATGATTTGCTGGTCGTTTTCGAGCCATTCGAGCGCGGCGGCGGCTTTTTTTTGCGCCAACCATTGGGCTACTTTTTCGGCTTCGTACTGGGGGGGCAGCGTTTCGTCGGTGTCGGTGGGGCGAACAGAAAAAACAAAGCCCGCTTCGGTCAATAATTGGCGGCGACGCGGCGATTGCGACGCTAAAATGAGTTGATAATTCTTCACGTTTTCTTTTTTAAAATTCAATATGTAAGGCGCAAAGGTAAAATCAAATTCTGATTTAAGCGGATTCCGTGTAAAATAAAACCGAACCGCAAGAATCGTTTTTTTTTGTACCTTATAATATGGTGTTGTTTTGATTTGTTTTGTCTGTTTTTTGTCAAAAAAATGACTCGGATACTGGGGGGGGGCATTTTATTGAGAAAAAAAATGTTTTTTTTGCAATTTTTAATTTTGACAAATAAATAATAATAAAATTTAATTCCGATTTTGTGTTTTAATTTTCATAAAATACTGACTATCAATTATTTACAAAAATACTTAATAATGTGTTAATTAAACAGATTTAGGTGGTGAGAAAGTTTTTTTAACTATTTTTGCCTCGTCGTACACCAAAAAAATAGTTTTTCGCATCTATAAAAGTGAAAGATTCAATATACCATATTTTCGGTTTGCAAAAGAGCAGTCGCGAAACTTGGTTGCAGAAGAACAGAAATCGTGGCTTACTGCGCCTCAAAAATGTCTGCAGACGTTGCTTTTTTGTGGGTTGTGGGTTGTAGTTTTTTTGTTTTATTCGTATTGTCTTTTTTTGCGTTTTGAAATTAGAGAAAAAATGAATGAATGTAAATTTTTCATGTTTTTTTTTAGTTGAAAAATAAAGAAAAGAATGTTGATTTTTGACTTTTGTGTTTGCTGAAAAATTGTTATATAATGGTGTTGTGCAATTTTCGGATTTTTTTGTTTTACAATTTTTAAGCAGTAAACAAACCAAAAGAACAGCCCAATACTGGGGGGTATAAAATTTTGAAAAAAAATGGATACTTTGGTGACTTTTTTTCGTCTAAAAGACTTGTAAAGTCGCTGAAAACCAATTTTTTATCTCATTTTTTTGTGACAACCAAAATTTTTCTTGTTTTTTTGTTTTGTGGTTCAGCTTTTAATTGTATCATTGCGGTCATATTTTTGAATCTTATAATTTCATTTTGAAAAGTAAGAAAAAAAGATAGGAGACAGCGATTAAAAAACCTCCAAAAATTGTTTGTCGAAAAAGGAAGGTGCAAGCCTTTTTAACTAACCAAAATATTTGTATTTTTTTCAGCATTAAGTTTACTTCAATCCTCATCAAAATTGAACGTCAAAAGTCAAAAAAAACATTTCATCAGAAATTTTTCAACTAATTAAAAATTTGTTCTTTTAAAATTTTATTCATTTATTAATTAATTTTTTTTTAAAGTTTTCAAACTATTTTCAGGACTCGCAAAATTTAGAGAATTATGAGTAAGCCAAACAGTGCAGCCGCTACTGCGAAAAAGCAAGGCAGTAGCTTCGATTTCGGTTCAATGTTACCGTACATCGTTATCGTCGTAGGTTTTATCCTATGTTATTTCATCTGGGACAAAGTGTTGGGTGCCGACAGCAATTTTGAAGGCAACAACCGCGTCACTGGTCACCCACTCGGGTACATGGGCACCGTTTACAAAGGTGGTGTGTTGGTACCAGTTTTGATGACCGTAGCTTTGACTACGTTGGTGTTCATTTTTGAGCGTCTTTTCACCGTCATCAAAGCGCGTGGCAAAGGTTCAAATTCAGACTTTTTGCGTTCGGTTCAAGCGAACTTGCAAAGTGGTAACATCCAATCAGCGATTTCTGCTTGTGACAAGCAAAAAGGTTCTGTTGCGAATGTTGTTCATGCAGGTTTGGTAAAATATGCTGAAATGGAAAAAGACACGACGTTGGACAAAGACACCAAAATCGCAGCTATCCAGAAAGAAATGGAAGAAACCACAGGCTTGGAATTGCCAATGTTGGAGAAAAACTTGGTAATTTTGGCAACTATCGCATC
>JBJOPA010000071.1:0-22101 GCA_046051005.1 Bacteroidota bacterium | reverse complement strand
GTAAAAAAATCATACAAAATGTACCCCCCCAGTAATTCCCCCCTCAATCCCCCCGAAAGGGGGAAGAAAAACGGCAAAAATGCGTGATTTTGCCTTTCTTTTTCTGCAAAGTAATTATCTTTGCGGAAGATTGAAATCAGGGAATAATTCTGTTAAAAATATCAATATATACATGACCACTATCAAAGGACCTGCTATTTTTTTAGCGCAATTTATGGGCGATACGGCTCCGTTCAACTCGCTCGAAGGCGTGTGCGCGTGGGCAGCCGCGTTGGGTTACAAGGGCATTCAAATTCCGTCGTGGGACACACGGCTGATTGATTTGCAAAAAGCCGCCCAATCCAAAACGTATTGCGACGATTTGAAAGGAAAAATCCAAAGTTTTGGTTTAGAAATCACCGAACTTTCGACGCATTTGCAAGGTCAATTGGTTGCCGTCAACCCAGCTTACGACACGATGTTCGACGTTTTTGCCCCCGAAAAACTACGCGGCAAACCCAAAAAACGCACCGAATGGGCAGTGCAACAACTCCAATACGCGGCAAAAGCGAGTCAACATTTGGGTTTGGCGGCACATGCCACGTTTTCGGGCGCGTTGTTGTGGCACACCGTTTATCCTTGGCCCCAACGCCCAAAAGGATTGGTAGAAGCAGGTTTTGCGGAATTAGCCAAACGTTGGTTGCCCATTTTGAACGAATTTGATGCGGCGGGCGTTGACCTTTGCTACGAAATTCATCCTGGCGAAGACCTGCACGATGGCGCAAGTTTCGAGCAATTTTTAGACGCAACGGGGCAACACAAACGTTGTTGCATTTTATATGACCCGAGTCATTTTTTGTTACAGCAATTGGATTATTTACAATTTATAGATTTTTATCACGAGCGAATCCGCATGTTTCACGTCAAAGACGCGGAGTTTCGTCCATCGGGTAGAGTGGGGGTTTATGGCGGCTATCAAGATTGGAAAGACCGCGCAGGTCGTTTCCGTTCGTTGGGCGACGGGCAAGTAGATTTTAAGCAAATTTTCTCGAAATTGGCGCAACACGACTACGCAGGTTGGGCAGTTTTGGAATGGGAATGTTGCATCAAAGATTCCGAGCAAGGCGCACGCGAGGGCGCACCGTTCATCAAATCGCATATTATTGAGGTTACGCAACGCGCTTTTGACGATTTTGCAGGAGGCGAAACCGACCACGAAGCCAATAAAAAGATTTTAGGAATCTAAAAAAAATGCGTTATGAAAGAGTTGTGTTTTTTAAATGGTGAACTCATGCCCATCGGAAAGGCAAGTTTGCCGTTGACCGATTTGGCGATTTTGCGCGGCTACGGCATTTTCGATTTTTTCCGCGCCATTGACGGAAAACCCATGTTTTTGCAACAACATCTCGACCGTTTTGAACGCTCGGCAAAAGCCATGCACTTGCCGATTCCGCCACGCGGCGAACTCGAAACGCAAATTTTGACGCTCATCGAGCAGAATGCCGCGCCGACGTTGGGCATAAAATTGATTGCCACAGGCGGAAATTCGCTCGACGGTTACGAACCCGCCGAAACCACCACTTTTGTCTTGGCGCGACCGTTCAACATGCCGTCGCGTGACTCCAATTTGAAGCTCATGACCGTCAAACATCGTCGTGAATTGCCTGAAATCAAGTCGTTAAATTACATTTTTCCCATTCAAACGCTGCCGCAACAACGCGCCGCACAAGCCAACGACGTGTTGTATCATTTTGGCGGTTACATTTCCGAATCGTCGCGCAGCAATATTTTTATCGTAAAAAATGAAAAATTAATTACGCCAAAAAACTTTGTTTTGCATGGAATTACGCGACAAAATATTTTGGAAGTTGCCAAAAATCATTTTGAAATCGAACAACGCGCCGTAAAAATCCACGAAATTTGGGAAGCCGACGAAATTTTGATGAGCAGCAGCACGCGCCGCGTCAGTCGAATCGGGCAAGTGGACAACCACAAATTCACCCAAACAAAAGCGATGAATAAAATCTACGATTTGTTGTTGGAGAAAGAAAAATTGGAATAAAAAATAATAAATTTAACATAAGATTTATTATTGACAAATTTTTAGTCGAAAAATGCTACCCCCCAGTATAAGCCCCCCTCAATCCCCCCAAAAGGGGGAAGTAAAGTTTTTAAAGGTTACGAATTCGTAATCTTTAAAATTGGATTTTAAAAAAAAGAATAATGAAAAAAACAATTCACGTAAAAGACACCGAAGTCACGTTGTTATCTCGCGAAGGCGGCGACGATTACATTTCGTTGACCGATATTGCGTTGAGTTTCGACAATGATACGGCGATTCATTCTTGGATGCGCAATAAAAACACGGTCGAATATATTGGCATTTGGGAGCAACTCCACAACCCTAATTTTAAAGGTGACGCATTCGTAACCTTTAAAAACGAGGCGGGTTTGAATCGTTTTAATCTTACGCCTAAAAAATGGATTGATGCGACCGATGCCATCGGCATGATTTCCAAAGCGGGACGATATGGCGGCGGCATTTTTGCGCATCAAGACCTCGCCATTCACTTTTGCGCTTGGTTAGATGCCACTTTTTACCTGTTTTTGGTCAAAGAATTTCGACGTTTGAAGGAAGAGGAAATTCAAAAAAACCTCGAATTGGGCGATTGGAATCTCAAACGAACGCTTTCAAAAGTCAATTATGTGTTGCATTCCGACGCAGTTCAGAAGCATTTAATCCCCGAAAAAGTTAAAAATACGCAATTTGAAGGCATTTATTACGCTTCGGAAGCCGATTTGCTCAACATTGCCCTTTTCGGCATCACCGCCAAGCAATGGCGCGAAGAAAACCCCGAACAAAAAGGAAATATGCGCGATTTCGCAACGGCAACGCAATTGTTGGTGTTGTCGAATCTCGAAAATCTGAACGCTGAATTTATCAAAATGGGCATGAAAAAAGAAATTCGCCTCGAAAAACTAAACGAAACGGCGATTTATCAAATGCGTATTTTGATTGAATCAAATGAAGTGAAAAAGTTGTTGGAGTAAAGAAAGAAATATTTTTGTTTTCAAAATCACCCGTTTTCCATTCATTTGTTGATATTTTTTTAATCGTTTCTGTCCTAAAACGGCAAAAAAAAGCGTTTCTTCCCCCTTTTGGGGGGATTGAGGGGGGCTGATACTGGGGGGGGAGTCAATAATGAACAAACGAAACAAAATTGCGTTTCAATTAGTATAAAATCAAGTTATAAATATTTTATTTTTAGAAAATCAAGATGAGAGAAGTTTTTATTGTGTCAGCCGTGCGCACGCCGTTGGGCAGTTTTGGCGGCATGTTGGCGGAAACCAGCGCAACGGAATTGGGCAGCATCGCCATCAAATCTGCATTGGAAAGAGCAGGCGTTGCCGCGACCGAAGTAGATGAAGTCATCATGGGCAACGTCATTTCTGCCAATTTGGGACAAGCTCCCGCCCGTATTGCGGCGATTGGAGCGGGTTTGCCGCCGTCGGTGATTTGTACCACCGTCAATAAAGTTTGCGCATCGGGCATGAAAGCCGCAGCGATGGCAGCGCAAGACATCATGCTCGGCTATCACGATGTCGTCGTGGCAGGCGGTATGGAAAGCATGTCGCAAGCTCCATTTTACATTCCCAAAGCCCGTTTTGGCTATAAATATGGCGACGGACAACTCATTGACGGCTTGTCAAAAGACGGTTTGCTCGACGTGTATGACCAAAAACCAATGGGCGTTTTCGCCGACGCAACCGCAGAAAAATATGATTTGAGCCGCGAAATGCAAGATGCTTACACGGTTCGTTCATATACGCGAGCGCGTGAGGCAACCGAAGGCGGCAAGTTTAAAGAAATCACGCCCGTCGAAATCAAAACCCGAAAAGGGTTGATAACGATGGCGGAAGATGAAGAATATAAAAACGTAATGTTTGAAAAAATCCCTACGTTGCGTCCTGCGTTTACGAAAACAGGAACCGTGACGGCGGCAAATGCTTCTACCATCAACGATGGCGCGGCGGCAATGGTGTTGGCAAGCGGCGCGGCGGTCAAAAGATTGGGTTTAACGCCCATTGCCCGCATCGTTAGTTTCGCCGATGCCGAACAAGAACCCGCTTGGTTTACAACGGCTCCGACAAAAGCGGCTCCCGTCGCACTCAAAAGAGCAGGTTTGAAAATTAATGACATGTCATTTTTTGAAGTCAATGAAGCGTTTGCGGTGGTGCCGATGGCATTTGCAAAAGTATTGGATTTCGACCCTGAAAAGATGAATATTTTCGGTGGCGCGGTGTCGTTGGGGCATCCGCTTGGTTGTTCGGGCGCACGGATTTTGACGACGTTGACTTCCGTTTTGCATGACCAAAATACGCAATACGGCATGGCGGCAATTTGCAACGGCGGTGGCGGCGCGTCTGCCATGATTTTAGAACGTTGTTAATGGCTTTAAAATAATTTTTCGATAATTTTGCCACATAAAAAAAGTGAAGAACAGTCAAACCGTTCTTCACTTTTTTTTATAAAATTTATTCAAATACATGCCCTACAAATTGGGCGGCATTGTCAATAATTTTTGAGGGCGCACGGCGAAAACCCAATCCACACGCTTCACCGACATAAAAAACACCTGCTTGATAATGATACGTTTCATCTGCCGCCAACGTCGCATAGGTTTGATAAACGGCGGGATAATGCGCATAATCGCCGCCGCGTTCTTCTTCCAATTTTCCCCAACCGTCGAAAATCGCCACGTTTGCGCCCTCGCGCCCGAGCATGGTTTTTTTCACATAACGGCGTTCGTCGAGTGGAATATCGAAGCGCGTTTCTAGCAAATTGGGGTGATTTTTGAACAAATCCCACGCTATTTTCATAATTCCTTTCGATTGCAGCAACATTGTCCACGCGGGATTCAAGATGACCGCCAAATCATTTTTCACAATTTGCGTCAACAAATGCGTCAAATCGGGTTCGTCTTCGGCGATAAATTCCCAAGGGACGAGTTGTAGCCAAAAATCGTAGCGCGTTCTAATATTTTGATTGCCTTGCGCCCAAATGCCTTCGGTCGCAGAGAAAATGACTTCGTCAATATATTTAAATTCTACTTCAAAACCTGCTTCTTCGGCGGCTTTGGACAAAAGCGACATATTTGCCTCGTCCTCTTCGCTGTCTCGAAGCGTCGAAACGAGCAACGTCGCGTCTTTGTCGGGGTTCAACGAACGGAGTTCTTCAAATTGTTCGACCAGACTTTCAAAGAAAAAATTGAATTGACGGGTTTCTTCGATGCCATTGGCTTTGAGTTGCGCCCACTGAATGATGGCGGTTTCGGGCATCATGGTGGGCGTATTGGCATTGATTTCAAGCAATTTGATGGGCTGACCATTCAAACCGCCCGCAAAATCGAAGCGCGAAAACAAATGTAAATGTTTTTCGTCTTCCCAAGTCAGGCGCACCAATTCGTGCAGATTGCGCGGAATGCCGAGCGTGCCGAGCAAATTATTGTCGAGTGCAAATTGCGCAGCGTGCATGAGTTTGTCGTAAACATCGTTTGCGGCGGTGTACAATGCCTCGCCTTCGGCTTCCGAAATCACCATCATTTCGGTTGTCAAATAATCTTTGGCTTCTTCGCTCACGAAATAATCCCAACCCAAATCCTCAAAAACACGCTTGGGAACAGGCGAAACTTTTATTTTTTTCATTGATAATTTCTATTTAAAAAAACGTTTTGGGGGGTGAATTTTTTCAATGTCGAACCTCAAACCCTTTTCTTGGTTTGCGCGTGGGCTATGGCTTGACTTTTTTTTTGAAAAAAAGCATACCCCCCAGTATGTCCCCCCTCAATCCCCCCGAAGGGAGGAAGAAATTGTTTTTTCTGAGACAAAATTGGAACGCAGCCGATTAAAAAAATATCAACACCAAACCTGAAAAGCGAATGACTTTGAAAACAAAAATTTTTTCAAAAAAACACCCCCCCCCAGTATAAATGCCTCAAAAACAGTATTTTTATCCGCCCGAAGACCTTCCTCCGCGACTGCCGCCGAAAAATCCACTTCGTCCGCCCGAAACGGGACGTGAAACGGTGCGCGTCGTCGTCGTAGAACGCAATTGTTCCGACGCACTCGATGCCGAACGCATTGGAATGGGCATCATACGCGCCCGACCACCGCGACTGCCGTTGCGGCGCACGCTATCGCGACGACCTGTTTGAGGCATTCCGCCTTGTCCGTAAGCGGGTTGTTGTTGAAAAAATCGAGGACTATAAAAACCATTCATGCTCGGGCTGCTCAATGCGCGACCCAATAAATAGCCACCCGCGCCCCACCACAATACGTTGCTCAAAGAACTGCCGCCACTGGGTTGTTGCTGTACGGAGGTGGTTGCCAAACTCGTGTCGGCGGGCGCGCCTGCCAACAACGTGCGGGCTGCCGCCAACGACATTTCCTGATTGCGACCGTCTTTATATTTTATCAAAAACGAAGATTGCGCGGTGTCTGCCACTACGTCTTCGCCTACGATTTCAAATTTTCCCTGTTCATTTTCTTGAATGATGGTGCGCACGCCTTTGGTGAGTTCGGTTTGTTGAACCGTTTCCCATTTTTCTTCTTCGTCGCCGCACGATACGGTTCCGACGGAAAGCACCGCCATTAAACCCAAATAAATACTGCCGCGCCGCAACCGATTGTTGCGCGTCTGAAACCTTGAAAATTTTTCAATACTACTCATAAATGCTTTTTTTAGTTGAAAGAAAGATTTTTATTTTTTTTTATGATTTTGAACATTCGTAAAGAAGAATATACAATTTTTGATTCAAAATAGTTCCCAAATGGTGCGAATTTATGCTCAAAAGTAATATTTTTTCGACAAATGCTACCATTTTTCCGATTATTTGTGATTTCCTTTTTCCAAAAAAAATTAGAGTGGTCGAACTTCGACCACTCTAAAAGGGTTCAAAACGGCTGACATACTGGGGGGTAGCCTTTTCGTTTTGTTTTTATGAAAAATATACAGTTTTTAATTACAAATCACGTTTTTTCAATGCTTTCACCGCATAATCTGCTGCCCGTGCGGTCAACGCCATAAAGGTCAAAGACGGATTGACGCAAGAAATAGAAGTCATGCAAGAACCATCGGTGACGAATACATTTTTGCAGGCATGTACTTGGTTCCATTCATTGAGTACGCTCGTTTTAGGGTCTCTGCCCATGCGCGCCGTACCCATTTCATGGATTGCCATACCGGGCCAACTGTTTGCATCATACGTATTGACGTTTTTCATGCCAATGGTTTCCATCATTTCGGCGGCATCGTTCATCATGTCTTTGCGCATTTTGCGCTCATTTTCTTTGAACTCTACGTCAAAACCAACAATCGGCAAGCCCCATTTGTCTTTTTTATCTTTGCTCAACCACATTTGATTTTCGTGATACGGCAAACACTCGCCGAAGCCCATCATGTGCATAGACCATTCGCCCGGATGCGTCATTTCTTCTTTAAAATCCGCGCCAAAACCTTGTTGCCCTACGCCACGATTCCAACCGCTACGACTTGCACCGCCTTGATAGCCAAAACCACGTAGATAATCGCGCTTGTCTGCACCGACATTTCGGTAGCGCGGCACATAAATGCCATTGGGACGGCGACCGTCGTAATATTTATTTTCATATCCTTCCAACGTTGCCGTTGCGCCGAGACGGAAGTGGTGATCCATGAGGTTGTGACCCAACTCGCCCGAGTCGTTGCCCAAACCATTCGCAAAACGAGTGGATTTAGAGTTCAATAAAATCGCCGTTGAAGCGACCGTTGAAGCACAAACGAAGATGATTTTTGCAAAATATTCTCTCGTTTCGTTGGTCACGGCATCAACGACGCGCACGCCTGTTGCTTTTTGTTTTTTGTTATCAAAAATGATTTCTGAAACAATTGAATCGGGACGCAACGTGAGTTTTTTTGTCGCAATTGCCGCAGGCAACGTAGAAGATTGCGTAGAAAAATAAGCAGAATATGGACAACCGCGCCAACAAGCATCGCGATATTGACAAGCCGACCGACCGTTGTGCGGTTCGCTCAAATTTGCCACCCGTCCGATGGTTAAGTTACGACCTGGAAATGATTTTTCGATGCGTTTGCGGACTTCTTTTTCAAAGACATTCAAGTCCATTGGTTTCAAGAAATGCGAATCGGGCAATTGTGGTAAATTCAAGGCTTCGCCGCTGATGCCGACGTGTTTTTCGACGTAAGTGTACCAATCGGCTACGTCTTTGTATCGAATGGGCCAATCTACGGCAATACCGTCTTTTGCGTTCGCCTCGAAATCCATTTCAGACCAACGATAAGATTGACGACCCCACATGATAGATTTTCCGCCGACGATGGCAGGTCTGAACCAGTCGAAGCGTTTTTTTTCTTCGTACATGGCATCGCTGTCTTGCATCCATTGTCCTTTTACGTGTTCGCTGCTGACGTAATCACGCGCCAAGACGGGGTTTTTGTCTAAAAATTCGCGGGTTGGTCTGCCGAAATGTTCAAATTCCCAAGGCTTTTTGAGGGCGTTGGCGTAATCCTCTACGTGTTTGTGTTCGCGTCCGCGTTCGAGCATGAGAACTTTTAGCCCTTTTTGGGTCAATTCTTTGGCAGCCCAGCCACCCGAAACGCCCGAGCCAATCACGATGGCATCAAACGTATTCTTCTTTGCATTTTCTTCTAAAAACATAGTTGAAATTATTTTTTATCGCGCTACGAAATAGCACGTTGATTTTTTAATTGATTAATGAAAACGTATAAAAACGTGAAAAAGGGGACGAAAAGGCGACCCCCCAGTATAAACGGATTTTTTTATCTTAATTTGCCCACAACTTTGCGGTCTTGGGGTCAATGGTTACATCACCGTTGTATCTGCCCGGAACCCATTCGTAGCGAAGGGCTTGTGTGGCACCGATTTCGGAAGTAAAATAGCCAAACATCGTCAATTCTTTGAGTGTTCTCCAAAAATTGAAGGCGTTTCCACCTACTTTTGCGGCTTCAAATTGTTTCAAGATGTCGGTACGTTTTGCGGTATCGAGCGACTCGAAGTTGGTTTTGAACTGGTTTTGCGCAGCCGTTTCGATGGCAGACAATTGTTCGGCAAACGCGCTTTGTTCGGCTGGACTGTAACAATCTTTGAGCATTAGGAAAATGAATTGATGCACATTCGCCGCTTTTGCGCCAGGACTGGTGGTGGTGGGAATGATGGTATCGCAAACTTCGGCAAGCAGGCTTTCCGCGCTCGCGGTTGCCCAATCGGGCAACGAAGTACTGGGTTCCCAATTCGGATTGTTGAGTGCGCGGGCGAGTGAGGGCGAAATGACCATGCCGCCCATCATCAAGGCTGCCGCCCGTATAGCTTCTCTTCGATTCATGATTAGTTTAATTTTTTTTCTTTTTTAACGAATTTAATAATGCTTTTTATTGTAGATGTATGTCGTATGTTTTGGACGGACAAAAATAGTTAAATTATCTGACTGACCTAATCTTTTTTTCAATTCATTTATTTTTACACAAAAAAGACGCAAAAACATACCCCCCCAGTATAAAACCCCTTTTTGACACCATTTTTTTATTTCGACAATCCTTATGAAAATTGACAAGAATATAGCACATTTTTTGTGAAATTATCATTTTATCGTCATTTTTTAATATGTTAATTGCAATATCATTATTAACTATTTGACATTTTAGTACTTTTGCGGCTAAATTAAAGGAAATGAAAAGTTTTTTAGAAGATTTGGGGCGGTTGAGTCCCAAACAGCAAGTGCAAGCGAAACAGGCAATTCAGTTTTTTGTTCGTGAAGGAGACCGAACGATTCCTGAATTCTGTCAAATATCATTGTTGAGCGTACCAACGGCAACAAAAGCAATTACAGAGTTGGTCGAAAGAGGCATTTTGATGGAAACGGGTCGGCGAGAATCGGGCGGCGGTCGTCCACCTGCCAAGTTTGGTGTCAATCCGAAAGCGGGTTATGTCATCAGCATGGAATTAACATTAAATTTGTTTAAAATTCAAATCGTCAATCTCGCGCATGAGGTGATTTATGAACAGGAAATTGATGATTTCGACATCACCCGTCGCGATGAGTCGTTTGCACTTTTGGAACGCATCGTTCCAGCAATTATTGCCGAACAACAACTAACGATAGACAAAATACTGGGGGTCGGCATCGGCATCACGGGTCGCGTAAACAGTAAAAACGGAAGCAGTCACTCGTATCTAAACTTCCAAGAACCGTTGGTGACTTTGTTGCAACGCAGTTGGAATTTGCCTGTTTTCATAGACAACGACACCCATTTGATGACGTTGGGAGAACAGACTTTTGGTTTGGCACAAGGCGTAGAAAACGCGCTTTTCATCAATTTGAGTCGTGGTTTGGGCGTTGGATTGATAAGTGGCGGCAATATTCACATTGGCGGTTCGGGTTTTGCGGGCGAGTTTGGTCATATCCCTTTCAGCGAAAACAATCGCCAGTGCATTTGCGGCAAAACGGGTTGTCTCGAAACGGTTGTATCGGGCATTGCATTAGAATCTTTGTTCGAGGAACAAACGGGTGAGCGTTTTTCGTACCACCATTTGCTGAAACGCGCCAATGCTGGTGACGTTGGCATCAGTGCCATGCTGACCCAAATGGGAGAAAATTTGGGCAAAGCCGCTTCTATTTTGATTCAAGTTTTCAATCCGCAATTGATTGTCGTGGGTGGTGGTTTTGCGCCCGTTGCGGAACAAATAAAATACGCCATTCAACGCGGCATCAACGTTTATGGTTTGCCACAATTGATTGAAAATTGTGAACTAAAAGTCTCCCTCATGGGCGAACAAGCAACCATGTTGGGCGCGTATGAGTTGGTGATAGAAAATATATTACAAATTTAAAAGGATTCATGGACACGAATCGTTGCTTTTTTGCATCTTTGCCGTCCTAATGTTGTCTTTGTGAATTTAAAATAAGAATTAAGTAAGATGAAAAAACTAATGTTTTTATTGGTAATTGCATTTACCATCAACACCGTTGCCGTTGCGCAAAAAACGGCTAAATCTGCAGAAGGGGTGATTTATTTTGACGAAGTCGTAAACCTACATCGGCGCATCAAAGACGACCAAATGAAAGCACAAGTGCCAGAGTTTCGGACGCAATCCATGATGTTGACGTTTAAAGGCGATGAGGCTTTGTACGAACCCGCCACAGAAGAAGAAGCGCAACCACCCGCAAACGGCGTAATGATGATGCGTTTTATGAGTGCCGTTCATTACTACAACAACGCCACCAGAGAACGGATTGAACAACGCGACATGATGGATTCGACGTTCTTAATCATAGATACGGTGCGCACGTTGGCTTGGACGTTGGGCGAGGGAACCAAAAAGATTGCAGGTTTCGATTGTAAGAAAGCGACGTTGAATGACTCGACGTTTAACCGAAATCCTGTCGAAGTTTGGTACACCGAAAGCATTGCGTTGTCTTCGGGTCCGCAAGGGTTTTATGGTTTGACAGGTATGATTTTAGAAGTAAACGTCAACAACGGCGAGATAGTCGCTACGGCAAAGATGGCAGAAATGCGCCGCATCAAAGCCAGTGATGTCAAAAAACCTACCAAAGGAACCGTCCTCTCTCGCGCACAATGGCAACAACGCATGAAAGGAATGGGTAGAAAATTTATGCGCGGACCAAGACGCGAACGCTAAAATAAAAAATATCGTTGACAGTTGAAACAATTGCAACGCAAAAAGCCGCTTTACGATGTGTAAAGCGGCTTTTTATGTCGCAGATACTGGGGGGGTACATTTTTAAGCAGCAAAACGCTATTTTTAAACGTTTTATAGAATCGTAAAATTTTGTATGGCACTAGTGAACCTTTTTTGATAATAATGGTTGATAGTAATCGTAAATTTGAAATATTTTGTACTTTTGCCCACTTTCAAAGTTACGTTTCATAAACAAAATAAGAATATGCGGAAAATCAGAATGGGCATGATTGGCGGTGGACGCGGTGCTTTTATCGGCGGTGTACATCGAATGGCAGCCGCACTCGACGGACAAATTGAACTCGTCTGTGGCGCGTTTTCCAGTGATGCCGAACGGTCGCAACTATCGGGACAAGATTTGATGCTCGACCCCACTCGTGTCTATGCAAACTTCGAGGAAATGATTAGAAAAGAAGCCAAATTGCCTGCCCACAAACGCATGGATTTGGTGAGCATCGTCACACCCAATCATTTGCATTACGAACCCGCTAAAATGGCATTGAATTATGGGTTTCACGTCATTTGCGACAAGCCTTTGGCGTTCAATTTGGCAGAAGCCAAAAGGTTAGAAAAGTTGGTTGAAAAAACGGGTTTGGTGTTCGCCCTCACGCATACGTACACGGGTTATCCGATGGTGAAAGAGGCAAAAGCCTTGTTGGAAAGCGGTAAATTGGGCGCAATTCGTAAAGTCGTGGTAGAATATCCGCAAGGTTGGCTTTCCACGCGAGTGGAAGCGACGGAACAAAAACAAGCCGCTTGGCGTACCGACCCAACGAAAAGCGGTAAAGCAGGCAGCGTAGGCGATATCGGTACACACGCCGAAAATTTGGCGGAATACATTACAGGTTTATCTATTCAATCGTTGTGCGCCGACGTTTCTACGTTCGTAGAAGGACGATTATTAGACGATGATGCCAACATTTTACTTCGATTTGAAGGCGGCGCAAAAGGGATTTTACATTGCAGCCAAATTTGCGCAGGCGAAGAAAACGACTTGAACATACGGGTTTGGTGCGAGCATGGCAGCCTTTCGTGGAAACAAATGGAGCCAAACTCCCTCACCGTGCGGAGATTGGACGCGCCGATGCAAGTATTGCGGACAGGTGTAGGCGAGCTTTCGGCATTGGCAACGGCAGCGACTCGCGTACCGGGCGGACATCCAGAAGGATATTTAGAAGCATTTGCCAATATTTATAAAGCAACGGCTCAAAAAATCCAGTTTATACTGGGGGGGGGGATAGGAACCGCTCCCCTACTCGATTTTCCAACCATCGAAGCGGGTGTAAAAGGCATGCGATTTATTGATGCGGTGATTGAATCGGGTAAAAAAGGGGCAACATGGGTTAAAATTTAATGTTGTTGTTTATTTTTTTTTACAAAAAGTAGGAATGTTACAACATTACGTAGTAATATTGCATCAATATTTATCTTTTACAGCAGCGTTTTACGATTTAATGGTATCATTTAGTTGTATGTGCGGCTTAAATAACTGTTTTACTTTATCAAAATTAATTAAGTATTGTATCAAACTATACAATACAGCTTTGCATTTTTTTTATTTTCAATTATATCAAAATTTTTTTTATTCAACTCGTATCAAAAAATCTTTAGAAGTATGAAGAAACGTATTTTGATGACGTTGAGTGTGTTGTTGACAAGCGCGGTTATGCTGCTTGCGCAACGCACGATTAGTGGAACTGTAACTTCGGACAAAGGCGAATCGTTGATTGGCGCGTCTGTTGTGTTGAAAGGTTCTACGAAAGGCGCAATCACAGACCTCGATGGCAAGTACTCGTTGTCTGTTGATGCAGGTGCTTCAACGTTAGTGTTCAGTTTCACAGGCTACGAAACCAAAGAAGTTGCCATTGGTGCATCTGACGTAGTGGACGTAGTATTGTCAGAAGGAGCCTTGTTGCAGGAAACTGTGGTAACGGCTTTTGGTGTCAAAAAAGACAAAAGTAACTTGGGTTACACGGTCGGTCAATTGACGGGCGACGAATTAACGACTGGTCGCACGACCAACGTAACAAATGCCTTGGCGGGCAAAGTTGCGGGTGTTCGTATTTCGGGTTCGGGCGGTTCATTTACGGGTTCAGGCATTACGATTCGTGGTGCGACTACGTTTTTGGGTAGCAACCAGCCGTTGTTTGTTGTTGACGGTATTCCGATTGACAACTCTGGCGGTAGCCAATTGTTGCAATCAGGTCCTGCGGTATCAAACCGTGCGATTGACTTAAACCAAGAAGACATTGAAGACATCAGTGTTTTGCAAGGTCCAGGTGCCACTACGTTGTATGGTTCGCGTGGTGCAGCTGGCGTTATCTTGATTACGACCAAAAAAGGTAAATCAGGCAAAATGTCAGTAACTTACACGGCAAACTATGCCAACCAAGAAGTCAACCGTTTGCCAGACTATCAAAACAAGTATGGTCAAGGTAGTTTGGGCGCATTCAACCCTGCTGGTACAGCTTCATGGGGACCCAATATTGACGGGCGGAAAGTAATTTTGCCTGCTGATTTTCGTACCTTAGGCTTGGGCATAGGTGGCAGTGACTCTGTTGCATTGACGGCTTATCCCGACAACGTAAAAGAGTTGTTCCGTACAGGTTACAACATGCAACACAACATTGCATTTGACGGTGGCGTTGCTGAAAAATCAACCTATCGCTTGTCTGTTGGTTATTTGGAAGACCAAGGTGTAATTGAGAACAACAAGTTGAAACGTTACAACGTATCGTTTAACTCAACGAACAACTTGACAAAAACGTTCAAAGTAACCTCTTCTTTGAACTATTCATTGAACAAATCAAAACGTACACAACAGGGCAACCAGTTGTCAAATCCGTTTTTCCGTTCATGGTTCACACCACGTAGCTACAATTTGACAGGTTTGCCTTGGACAAATGCAGCAGGAAGACAATTGCACTATGATGCAGTTGACAATCCACGTTGGACAATTGCAAATAACCTTTATGATGACCAAGTTGACCGTATTTTGGGCAACGTTGGTTTGAACTATCGCATCACCGATTGGTTGAGCGTAGATTACAAAGTTGGCGCAGACGTATTCAGTTTGAGCCGTTCTTTTTATGACCAAATTGGTGCGCGTGGTGGTGCAAGCACAGCAGCAGGTGGCATCGGTGGTATCCGCGAACGTCGTGACAATGTCCGTAACCTCAACAGTTATTTGACATTCAACGTAACAAAAGACCTTAGCAAAGATTTTACGTTGAACGCATTGATTGGTCAAGAAACCATTGACGAATATCGTAACAATACAGACTTAATCGGTCGTGGTGTTGTTGTTCGCGATTTCCGCAATATCCAAAACGTAACAAGTTACAACATCAACAGCAACAACTTGGTCAATCAAAAACGTTTGATTGGTTTGTTTGGTAATGCTACGGTTTCTTATCGTAACTATGCGACACTTGACTTGTCGCTTCGTAATGACTGGAACTCTACATTGTTGAGTGCAAAAAATCCACAACTTAAGTCTTATCTCTATTATTCAGTAGCAGCAAGTACAAACTTGACAGAAGCATTGAAAATCAAGTCAGACAATGTCAATTTGATTAAATTGCGTGGAAACTACGGTGTAGTAGGTAAAGGTGGTGACTTCTTGTACTCTACCGATACTTATTTTGAAAACGCATCAGGTGCGATTGCTGATGGTTTTGGTCCGAACATTACGTATCCATTCAATGGTCTCGCGGCTTATACGTATGGCAATACAGCGGGTGACCCGAACCTCAAACCAGAGTTCACCACAACTGCGGAATTTGGTATTGACTTGTCGTTCTTCAAAAACCGCATCAAGTTGGAGGCAACCCGCTATCGTGCAAAGTCAACTGACATCATTTTTCCAGTACCAAACTCGGCAGCATCAGGCATCACGGCTAGAGTTACCAATGCAGGTAGCATGACCACCAACGGTTTGCAAGCATTGTTGACGATTGTTCCAGTTAAAACTTCATGGGGTTCTTGGACAACATCGTTCAACTATACGCAATACAAATCAATTGTAGATGAGTTGGATCCTAGTATTGACAATATCTTCTTGGGTGGTTTCACTACGCCAAATATCCGTTTGGTAAAAGGAGAAGAGTTTGGTCAAATCTATGGTAACGCTTACCAACGCAATGCAGCAGGTCAATTGTTGCTTACTGCAACTGGTTTGCCACAAGCAACTACCAATGTTCAACGCATCGGTAACTTTAACCCACGTTGGACAATGGGCGTACAAAACACCATCGAAATCAAAGGATTCTCTTTGGGCTTTTTGTTAGACATTCGTAAAGGTGGTGACCAATATTCACGTAATATTGCAGACTTGCAACGCAACGGTGTAGCCAGCGAAACGGCAGAAAAAGAACGCCTCAACGCAGACGGAACCGTAGCAAAACCATACTTCTACGAAGGTATTTTGCCTGATGGAACGGTAAACAGTTTGACCAACAAGCCCGTTTCTGCACAAGATTATTGGGGTAACTCTGGTAAATATGTTGCAGCAGAAGGTTTCATTTATGACATCTCTTGGTTCCGCATTCGCGAGGCTTCGTTGTCATACAATATCCCAAAAGGCGCACTCAGCAAAATTGGTGTGAGCGCATTGGAAGTTGGTGTTTTCGGTCGCAACTTGTTCCTCAGCGCACCAAATTATCCGCATCTTGACCCAGAACAAAACGCTTTGGGTATCAACAATGCACAAGGTTTGGAATTCAACGCATTGCCACAAACCCGCACAGTGGGTATGAACGTTCGTGTTAAATTCTAATCCATTTTTCGTATAAGGTTATAAAGAAATGGTTTGAATAAAAAAAATTGATGCAAGGCACCCCCCCCAGTATCTACGCTCGTTTTCGAGTGAAAATAGGGTGATATACTGGGGGGTAGCCTTTTTTCAAGTTTTTATAACACAAATCATGCTTTATTAACTTTACAACAAGAAATCAATTTTTTTTAATAAAATTATAAAATTGAATCAATAATGAAATTGAAAAATCTCGTTATCAAATCGGGTATTATCTTGGGCGTTGTGTTTGCAAGTGGTTGTAAAGACTATCTCAATGTCAATAAAGACCCGAACAATATCCTTGACGCGCCAATTGAGCAATTGCTCACGACGGCAACTACATCTGTTGGTTTTACAGGTGGCAGTGATTTGCACCGTTATAGCTCGTTGCTTGCGCAACAGTTTTCAGGTCAAGGTACAGGCGCAACTACTCAAAATCAAGAGTATGAGCGTTATAACATTACGGGTTCAGACGTAAACAACTTGTGGGCTAACCTATACGCGACTACACTTTCCGACCTCGAATTGGTGATAAACAAGGCAAAAGAAAGCAACAGCCCCCACTATGGTGGCATTGCAAAAATCATGAAAGCCTATACGTATAGCATCATCGTAGACACTTGGGGCAGCGCGCCATATTCAGAAGCAGCAAAGTTTACGGACAATTTGAAGCCAAAATTTGACGCAGGTGCAGACATCTACAACAGTCTTTTCACGTTGTTAGATGAAGGTATTGCAGACATCAAAGCGGCAACTTCTGTAAAATCGCCAGGTGTAAACTCAACGATTTATACCAATGGAGATTTCGTAGCACAGTCAAGACCAAAATGGGAGAAATTGGCAAACACCATCAAGCTCCGTATGTTGTTGCACTACAGCAAAATTGACAAACCGGGTATGGTTACCAAAATGAATGCCTTGATTACAAGTGGCACATTCATGGCAGCCAATGCGGATAACTTTGAAATGAATTTCTTCAATTCACCGCGCAACCAAAATCCGATTCATCAATTCGAGATTGACCGTGTAAATCAGTTCTTCCCGAATGCTACTTTGGTGGATATGATGAATACGAAGTCTGACCCACGTCGTGCAACTTACTTCACGTTCAACGGTGCAACTACGACCTACAAAGGTGCAAAAGGAGGCGACGCGCCTTCATTGGCATACTCGCGTATATTCACGTTCTTGCGTGGCGATACGTTGACGGCTGGTGGTGCAACAGGTTCGGGTTATACCTACACAGGTGCGGCTCCCATTCGTTTGTTGACTTTTGCAGAATACAACTTCATTCGTGCAGAAGCAGCAGTGTTGGGTGCAACAGGAAATGCGGAAACGTTTTTCCAAGCGGGTATCACGGCTTCGATGCAAGCAGCGAAAGTGCCAGCGGCAGCTATCGCAGCATACATCGCAGCAAATGGTACGTTGACGGGTACAGACGCGCAGAAAATTAAGCAAATCATCGAAGAGAAATTTGTTGCCAACTACGGCGTAGTTTCTGAACCTTGGACAGACTGGAGACGCACGGGCTTCCCTACTCTTGCGGTTCAAGTTCCGAACCCAATTGTGCCAGCCATTGCACGTTCTTTGTTCTATCCACAATCAGAAATTGACCTCAACCCGAATGCGCCAAAACAGAAAACAAATGTTTTGGAACGTGTTTTCTGGGACGCACAGTAATTTCTTTTGGATAAAATCCTAAAACGCAACTTTGCGTTATAAAACGTCCCCCCCCAGTATATTTTGTTTTTTTGAATAAAAAATATGAAATTATACTGGGGGGGTGTTTTTTTTACAAAAAATAATCGTGAAATTCAAAAAAAATGTATCTTTGCAAAAGAAATACATTACACACAAACAAGTGTACCATTTCAAAGCGTCTTATTACGCCCAACAATTCATTTTTTAATAAAATTTACAATAAAGAAAAAACAATAAACCGTAATTGATTACACATTCACTCTCTACGAAACATTAAAATAAAAAATCCATTATTCCTTAAATTAAAATCCATCTTGGTAAAAGACATCGCATTGTTGTCTGAAATTCCTATTTTACAACCTAACTCGTCATTAAAATAACATCAAAAAATGAAAAAGAATTACTTGATTTTTCAAATCACTTGCGCGCTTTTTGTCACCACCATCGCAACATTAAACGCACAAAAACCAACGGCAACTAAACCTGACGTAGCAAACACACCCGCTAAACCCGCCAATCCAATGGCAAACTTGACGGTCGGAAAAATCTACGGAAAAATTGTTGAAAAGCAAACAGAACGCCCTATCCCTTACGCTTCGGTACAAATTTTGCAATCAGGCGGACCTAAACCCAAACTCATCGGCGGCGCATTGAGCGTTGAAAATGGAGATTTTTCAGTAGCAGAATTGGCATTTGGAAGGTATCAAGTCAAAGTGACGGCGTTGGGATTCAAAGAAACCATCGTCAATGCCACCGTCGCACCTCCCGAAGTGGAAATTGATTTAGGAGATTTAAAACTCGAAGTAGATGCAACTGTCCTACAAAACGTGGACGTAACGGCGCAAAAAACGAGCATGCAACTTTCGATTGACAAAAAAGTATTTAACGTTGACAAAAACCTCGCATCGCAAGGCGGAACTGCCGAACAAGTGTTGCGAAATGTCCCTTCCGTAAACGTGGACAACGACGGAAACGCCCAATTGCGCAACCAAAATACAACGATTTATATTGACGGTCGCCCTGCTTTTTTGTCGCTCAACCAAATTCCTGCCGACCAAATTGAGCAAGTGGAAGTCATCACCAATCCTTCTGCCAAGTTTGAGGCTTCGGCAACAGGCGGCATCATCAACTTGGTGATGAAGAAAAATAAAAAAACTGGCTACAACGGTTTTGTATCGCTTGGCGGCGGAACTTTTGACAACTTCAACGGAAATCGCTACAACGCAACCCTTAATTTGAACGCAAAACAAGGAAAATGGAACATGTTTGGGTTCTTTACACTGGGGGGGGGCGAAAATAGCGCACCGAGTTACACAAACAGAACCACGTTCGGCGAAAGCGGGCAGAAAACAAGCAGTTTTTATCAAAATTCTGTTGGTACATTTAGAAACTTATTTCAAAATTATAGAGCGGGATTTGATTATTCCATCAACAATCGAAATACCTTTACACTCGCAGCCAGTCTCACGGCGGGTCAGTTTAAGATAGGTGAAGACCAATTTTTTGACACGTACAACGGAAATGGAAAATTGGTCGGAAAAGGAGACCGAACCACCGACGCAAACAACCGCTTTCAAAGACAAAATGCGCAGTTGACGTGGAAAAGAACGTATGCAAAAAAAGGAAAAGAACTCACCGCAGATTTAAATGCAGATTTTGGTGGTTCGCACAATGTGGGGTATTTCAAATTGCGTAACCTTTCTACCGCAAATACGCCCGTGTCAGACCCTGAATTGCAAACCAATACGGGAGACAACGTCGGAAAAGGCGTAGTTTTTCAATTGGATTTCGTAAATCCCATCAACGATTCCACAAAATTGGAATTTGGGTTGCGCAACCAATATCAATTGTCCGATTCAAAACTCATCGTGGATACATTGAGTTATCGAGAAACGCCAAATGCTTACCGATTTTTCTCGGAGTTGTCCAATCATTTTCAGTTGAACAACTGGATAAATGCAATTTATATCAATTACAGCAGCAAATATAAAAGTTGGGGCTATCAAACGGGCGTGCGTTATGAACAATCTAACTTCTTTGCAGAATCGTTGCTCAACAATAATGGAAATATTAAATACGATTATCCATCAAAAGCAAAAGACGTTTTCAAGGCGGTTTTCCCTGCCTTGTTTTTGTCGCGCAAAATAGATGCGACGACGGAATGGCAAATCAATGTGAGTCGAAAACTCAATCGTCCCAACTTTATGCAAATGTTGCCCGTCATTATGTTTGCGGATAAGTTTAATTTGCGGGTTGGAAACCCAAATTTAAGACCTGAGTTTGTGAATCTTGCGGAATTGAATTTCAATAAAACCATTAAAACGGTTAATCTTTTGATGACCGCTTATTACAAAAATACGGAAGACCCTATCACGCAAATTGCTGACCTTGTGTTGCCAAATGGACAACAGCGGTTGACATTTATCAATGGTTCGACGGCAAATGCGTATGGGTTGGACAATACGCTGAAGTTTTCGCTTTCTAAACGTTTTGACGTGATGATGAATGCGAATATCTTTAATGTTTCTATTAGTTCTGATTTTGGGGCAAGAGAAGATGTCGCATGGACAGGGAAAGCGACGGCAACGTATCGGTTGCCCAAAGATTTTACGGCGCAGTTGAATGGCGGTTATCAGTCGCGTCAACCTGTTCCTCAGGGCTTTAATAAATCAAATTATGGAGTAGATTTTAGTGTAAAGAAAGATTTTTCAAAGACTACTTCGCTCAATTTTTCGATAACGGATTTGTTTGATACCCGTCGAATGGGCATTGAATATGATACGCCGACGCTTCAACAAGACCTTTCTCGTCGTCGCGAAACTCGAAATTTTAGGTTGACGTATTCCACACGGTTTGGAAAAGTAGATGCTTCTATTTTCAAACGTCCGACCAAACGTCCGTCGCAACAACAAGACGAAAATTTCTAAAAAAACACTACCCCCCAGTATATTCCGCCATTTTCAGGTGTGGATACTGGGGGGTAGCTTTTTTTTTGTTAAGGCTTTTTACCGCGAGGCGTTGAAACGCCACGCTAATATAGCAATCGTCCCTACGGGACTTTTAATTATTTTTTCTCTAATTTTTTCATATTTTCTCTTGCTTCCCTAATTTTTAGTCCCGTAGGGACGACCGTTATATTAGCGTGGCGTTTCAACGCCTCGCGGCGAATACGACAAAAACGTTAATTAAACAACATTTACTGGGGGGGAGTTTTTTTTTTGTTGGAATAATGGTGTTCTGACACGCCCGCACAAATTCAGCTTCAACTGGCAATATAATTGCAATTTGACGGGTTGATACTGGGGGGTAGTGCCGTTTAGTTAACCTTCTTGCTACGAGGTGTTGAAACACCTCGCTACAAAAAGATTGTCCCTACGGGACATATTTTTCAACATTTTCAATAAGTTTAAATAAGAAGTAAAGGTATTTTACTTGAATTCCATGTAATAAGCTACTCAACAAAGTCCCGTAGGGGACGGAAACTTTTGTAGCGAGGCGTTTCAACGCCTTGTTCATAAGACACACCCCCCCCCAGTATCCACCCAAAAAAACGCGATAGAAAAAGGAAAAACCAACAAGAAATAGATTGTGCCAAGCCATTCACAATCTACGGAAGCACTTTCACAATCTGTGAAACCGCTTTCACAATCTACGGAACGCCATTCACAAGTTACGGAAGTACTTTCACAATCTACGGAAGTGCTTCCGTAGATTGTGAATGGCATTCCGTAGATTGTGAATGTCATTTTTTTGCGTTTTTTTTTAGATAAAAATCATTTATCCATTTTTGGCATAGAATTTTGTAGGTTAATAATAATTTTATTTTTAACACGAAAATAGATTCAAATA
>JBJOPA010000070.1:0-28302 GCA_046051005.1 Bacteroidota bacterium | reverse complement strand
TCGGTGAACGATGCGCGAAAATTGGCAAATAATTTAAACATCCAATACGATTTAATTCAAATTGAATCCGTTTATGAGTCTTACATGCAGGTCTTGAAACCGCATTTTGTGGCTACTTCTTTCAATATTACGGAAGAAAATTTGCAAGCCCGCATTCGAGGCATGTTGTTGATGGCGATGTCGAATAAATTTGGAAATATTTTGCTCAACACTTCCAACAAGTCTGAAATGGCGGTTGGTTATGGCACTTTGTACGGCGATATGTGTGGCGGGTTGGCAGTTTTGGGCGATTTATACAAGGTCGAAGTCTATGAACTGGCAAATTATATGAACAAAGACGGTGAGGTGATTCCTGGAAATATCTTGACAAAAGCACCTTCCGCAGAGCTACGACCAGGTCAAAAAGACTCGGATTCGTTGCCAGATTATGCGATTTTGGATAAAGTTTTGTTTCAATATATTGAAAAAAGACAAGGACCGAAAGAATTGGTGGCAATGGGTTTTGATGAAAAATTAGTCGCTCGTATTTTGCGAATGGTGAATATCAATGAATTTAAGCGCGAGCAAACTGCGCCGATTCTGCGCGTTTCTAACAAAGCATTTGGAATGGGACGGAGAATGCCAATTGTCGGAAAATATTTAGCATAACAAATCCGAAATGATAATTTAAAAAAGCCTTTTCACGCTTGTGAAAAGGCTTTTTTAGGCTCAAAAATGGTTTTCCTCCTCCCTTCGTGGGGATTATACTGGGGGGGGCATTTTTTTGAGAAATTTTAAAAAAAAGGTTAAGATTTTCTTTTATAAATTGGAACGGTTGAACACGGTTCGCCGTACATCAAACTGGCGGCGACGGGTTGGAGTTTGCGCGTCAACGCTACGTATGCGGCGGGCGGAACAGGCTTGTTGGAACAACCTTTGATGACCATTCTTTTGCCCGAAAAATCGGATACGTCAAGGTTTGAAATGACCGTTTGATAGTGCGCTTTCAAAAATTCGGCTTCCGTTCCTTGAAAAATTTGTTGCGCAAACGGCGAAGCATTGACCGTCACCAACATCCAAGCCCAAACGGGGATAATGGCATCGGTGGTGCAATCAATCACGAGATTTTTGCCGTCATATTGCGTCCAATCATGTGTTTTCATGGCTTCTCGAAAATCTTTTTCCTTCAAAATTAGTTCCATGAACAAGTAATTTTTAAGGTCAAAAACGACAATTTCTTCCGTTGGAAAATATTTTTCGAGGTCAATCGTCACCAAACCACTCGTGGCAACGCGATTTACCAAGGCATTTTCTGAGGTTTCCATCAATATTTTTTTTAAATTAAAATGATGATTCTTTTTTGATTAAACGTTTTTTTATGGAAAAAGTTCTTGATTTATCCATAATATCGTTGCAACAAAATGATAAATAAATCGCATTGAACGACCAACATATAAAACCAAAAGAAACTTTCAAATTGCCATTTTTCCAAGAAAAAAGTTTTTATTTTCGGAAAATTGCTTGAAAATTTTGCGGAAATGGAATTTTTAAATTGGACGAAAATATTTTTTTCATCAATTTTTTCACTCAAAAAAGCCTTTATTTTTGGATAATAAGCAGGAATCAATCCTGAAATCGCAAAAAACAGGAACGGATAAATCGGATAGAAATATTTTGCGCCGTACCAATATATTTCGCCAGGTGAACCGATTTTGTCCCAATGCAAAATTTGCGAAAAATAGAACAAAAATGTCATGCCGTGTGCCAACACAAGCAAGCCCAATCGCTCCCAAATTGCCAATTGAAAAGGCAATCTCATGCAAAAAAATATCAAAACCCACCAAAATGGATTTGCCAAATCTCGCGGAACGTGTTTGCCTTCCCAACCAAAATAGCCAATAAAATGTACATGATGCTCGCGGTACATCTGGAAAGATCGGTTCAAAAAAAGGCTGCCGTAATTCCAAATGTCATTTTTGATAATCGCCATTTGCAATTTTGGATTCACCAATTCGCCTTCTCGTAGGTAATTGTAAGTCGTTTTTTCTAGTAAATCGGTTCCAAACGGATAAATCAGTTGGTCAACATGTTGCACCCAAAGCAATACAACGCCCAACGTGACAACCAAACTTGTGCTAATAAATCCAATTTTTTTCCACATTCCACCAAATTTTTCTTTTTTTATGGTCAATAAAAAAAATAAAATTGGGAAATAACAAATTTTATTGACACCCGTCACCACAAAAAGAAAGAGCAACAAAATAGCTTCTTGCCATCGCATGGCGGTTGCGCGTGCGCGTAGGTGCAACATGAGCGCGAGGGCATAGAAAATGAGCGAATTGCTCACCACGTCGGCACTAATGGTGGAGTGAATGGCAAACGAAATGGGTAACAACATGAAAATGAGCATCAAAATGCGTCCTTCGACCCCCCCCCCAGTATAAATGGCTGAAAGTTCGCTTTTCTCAGGGAAAAGCAATCGCAACGCGCCCAACATGACCCAAAACCAAAACATAAAAGCTGCCAACCGACAAGCATACAACAAAACAAGCGGTGGCGCATTGAACTGCCGCAACACCCAAACCGTCGCAACTTGGGGCAAATAAGCCGTCGGCGCATAGCGAGCGGTGTTCGTAAACTCTTGAAAAACCGTATCCGATGGGTTCAACGGTATAGATAATCCGTTCAAAGCCAAAGACGCGGGAACCAACGAGTCTTCCAGAAACACTTGTGGGCGAAAGGGCTTGGCAACTTCGACAAGGCTTCGGGGAATGTACCCCCCCAGTATCGTCGAGTCATGGTTGAGTTCACCGTTCCAACTCCGACTGGACAAATGGTAGATTTTGAATAAATGATTGAACTCATCAGGCGAATGAAATGGTGGCAAACACACACCCCACAACAAACCAAACAAAATAGCCCAAATCGAAAAAAAACGCTTTACGTTTCGTAAATCCCACATTGAATATAAAATATTTTTCATATAATTTTTTAGCAATTCTTTTTTCACCGCAAAGAAACTAATTTTTTTTGAAAATAGAATCCGCTTGGGCAAACCAATGGCGGCACAATCACGCATTGTGCCGCCATTGGTTGGTTTGATAAGCAATTTAATGGTTTTATTTGCCAAAAATTTCTTCTAATTTTTTATCCAACGCATCGCCGCGTAGATTTCGAGCAATAATTCTGCCTTCACGGTCCAACAAAACGGTGCTTGGCACAGAACTGATGCCGTATAATCTTGCTGCTGCGTTGCTCCATTGTTGCAAGTCGCTAACATGGCTAGACCACGATAATTTGTCATCTTTGATGGCTTGAATCCAGCGGTCACGCGATTGGTCAAGGCTGACGCTGAAAATGTCGAAACCTCTGTCCTTATATTTTTGATACAATCCTACTACATGTGGATTGTCGCGACGGCACGGACCGCACCAACTTGCCCAAAAATCAATCATCACCACTTTTCCGCGTAGCGAACTCAATGCCAACATTTTGCCTGTGGTATCGCCTTGTACGATGTCGGGCGCAATGCCACCAATCATCGAATTTTTAAATTTTGAAACCGCTTCCTGCACGGCATTGCGCACTTGTTGGTCGTCGTTTCCGTATTCCTTGATGTATTTATTGCCGAAATGGATTAAGTTTTCATTGTTTTGACGTTCCAACAATGAAATTACAACGCCCGAAAGCGCGTACTTGTAGGCTTTTGAATTTGCGGGAAACGACTGCAAAATCGTTTCGATTTGCGTTTTTTGCACCTCCGTGCTTAAACCCAAATTGGTCAACATCACCACACTGGCATAGTTCCGAAACGCATCGGTCAACTGTGGAATGCGGTTGAAATCTTCATCTTTCAGATTAGAATATTGAAAATATTGCGTCAAAAAATAATCAACTTCTGACTTGAATTTTGCTTTGTTCTTCGCGTTTTGATAGCTTGTGTAAACGTCTAACGAAAAGACTTTTCCCAAAAACTCATTTTTCTTTTTCAACGAATCTAAAAATGCAATTTTTTTGTTGTCCACGATGCCCAATTCTGCTTCGATGGCAGTTTTTTGAGCGGCATCTTGCGTTTGTTGAAGGCGGCGGACAACGCGATTGGTCTCGCGTTTGAGGTCGTCGCTTCGCAATCGGGCGGCTTCTAAGTCGTTATTGATTGGACTCGAAACCACAACCGTCATCGGGTCGAAGCACCCCCCAGTAATCGTTACTTTTTTTTCTGTTCCTGCTACAAAAGATTTGAGTTGTTTGGTGTCGTCGTTTTTTCCGTAATAATAAAAATTTGATTGACCCGTTTTAGGCAATTTTACTTGCCACAAACCGCTGCCTGCAACTGCCGAATGCACCGTTTGCAAGCGGCGCAACGTCATGCCGTCCGCTTCGTACAAGGCAAAAGAGTCTAATGCCGAACAATTGTCGAGTTGTGCTTCTACGGTGATGCTGTCAGGTTTACCCGCAAAAGCAGAGAACTGACCGAAAACCAATACCGATGCCAACAAAAATAACTTAATCATGGAGTTTTTATTCATAATTATTTTAATATTTTTTTAAATTACAAGTATTTAGACAATCAAATGAAGCATTATAAACGAAATTTTCATCAAAAAGATGATACAACGTTCAAAAAAAACAACCATTTTTAGACCTTTTTTTTAAAAAAAGATACAAATTTAATAAAAAAATAGGAATAAAAAAAAATCTCACTCGTTTTTCAACAAGCAAGATTTTTATTTTGGGAGGTCACGGACGGATTCGAACCGCCGTACGAGGTTTTGCAGACCTCTGCCTAGCCACTCGGCCACGTGACCTTTTTGAAACTGATTGCTCAATAACGCCGCAAAGATAATGCTAAACTTTCAAAAGCACCTTATCTTTTTCGGAAAAAAAGTTTTTTTGTTGCGTTTTTTGAAAAAAAAACTAAAAAAAAATTATTCTGTTGGGCGCATCACTTTCACGAAAGCCTGTTTATAATATGGTGTTGATAAATTATCTGTCCGAACGCCCAAATCACTTGACGAATGGATAAAAAACACCGAACCGTCGCTTTTCACTTCGCTCACAATGCCCACGTGATTGATGCGCGACTTGCCGCCCGTTGAAAAAAACACCAAATCGCTGGGTTGCACGGCATTTAGTTCAATTTTTGTTCCTACCGTTGCCATTTCTGCCGACGTGCGCGGCAATTGCACGGCTGCCGCTTGATACGCCGTCAAAACCAAGCCCGAACAATCCATGCCCGTACGAGATTTGCCACCATACAAATACGGTGTACCGACATAAGATTTTGCCGAACGAATGGCTTTTTGCGCCATTTGTAATTGTTCGGCAGACAGTTTTGGTGCGGTGGGCGCGGCTTTTTTCTTGCTAAATTGGCTTTCGAGTTGACCAATAACGTTGCAACTTTGCGGAGCCATCATCAAAAATGTGATTACAAAAATTTTATTTCTCATATAAAAATTTTATTTTTCAAAAAAAGAAAAACAAATGTTGCGCGACTTTTTTCGATATTTTTCATCAAAAAATGCCCCCCCCCAGTATATCCCCCCTCATTCCCCCCGAAGGGAGGAGGAAAGCGTTTTTTTTGGATTAAAAAAAATTTTTGATTTATAAAAAAGACATTTTCCATGTCTCGCGTTGATATTTTTCAAATCGCCGTACTTCCAAAAAAAGAAGGTTGAAAAACGAAACTCCAATTTTCGCTTTTCAACCCATTGTTTTTTATGGTCTCACGCCGCCGAGCGACAACAGATTGGCGAACAACCGATACGCTCCACCCACGCCCGCAGGCAACTGACGGAAAAACGACAAACCTGTGTAAACGTAATATCCTTTTCCATGTTTTGCGACTAAAAGTGAGCCGTCGAGCGGTTTTTCTCCCATGTCGTTGCAACTCAAAAGGGCATCAAATTTTTCGTCCCATTTGTTCGGAAAATACAACCCGCGTTCTTGCACCCAACCTTGAAAATCGTATGCCGCAATTTTATTGGGCGCATTCAAGGCAATGTGTTGCGGTTTGAGGATTCGGACGGCGGCATTTTCTTCGGTCACGCGCTCGCGGGAGAGTTGCATGGGATAAGGAGCCAATTCTTTCATCACCAAATCGCGTCCGTTGGTGTTGTATTGCACCACCAAAACGCCGCCTTGTTCGACATAATCAAAGAATTTTTTATTCCAAATTTTCAATTTTTCTTTCGTGTTATACGCCCGAATGCCGATGACGATGGCATCGAAACGGTTGAGACTGCCCCCCCCAGTATTTCCGACGCTTGGCGTACTTTCTCCGTTGTAATCCAGTTGTTTTTCGTCTAAAATGGTTACTTTATAACCCATTTGTTCAATAAACGTAGGCATTTCATCGCCTGCGCCCATGAGATAGCCGATGTTTGAGCCATATTTTTTCAAATCTAATTTCACAATTTTGGCTTCGGCGGGCAACAAAATAGTTTGCGTCGGTATGTGGTCATATTCGATAAAACGCACTGATTTTGATGCATTTGCTCCATTTTCAAGCGTTACGACGGCGGAAAGATTGCTTTCTGACGCATTTTTAGGCGGTTGCACGACGAAAGTGATTATTTTTTCATCGCCTTTTTGTTTCAATTCAAAGGACATTTCTGCTTGTTCGACAGACCAACCTGCGGGCGTTTCGAGTTTGAGTTTTCCCTTCGCATCGTTGGTGGCGGACTTCAAAATGATGTTAATTTTTTTCGTTTTTTCGTCCGAAAACACATAAACTTTTTCTTCAAAGTTGAGATATACTGGGGGGGTGACTTCGAGCGGTCTGTAAATCTCGCCTTTTGCTGGACTAACGATTTTATTGACAATTGGCGTAGTCAACACCACGATTTCGCCTTCAATTTTGAGCGTTGCGGTCGCAAAATCGTGTGGCGTTTCGGGCAATCCGCGTTGCTGCTGGTCGGTGACTTTGTACATGCCAATCGTCGGTTTTTCGAGCAACCAATAAGGCGCAGTCACGTTTCCGCGCATGGGAACGGTGGTTGTGGTTTTGAAAACCTTGTTTTTTGCCAACGTTTTTTGAATGGGTTCGCTGGTTGGTTCGATGCTTTCTACGGAAATATTGAGGTCGGAACGACTGATGATTTCGTAGTTAATCTCTACTTTTCCACCTGTCACGACGCTATTTTCTTTGGTGGTGGCTTCAAAAAAGATGCCGCCACAGGCGCGAATTACGTTTTCAATGTCTTTCAATTTCTTTGTTTTCCAAAATCCGTTTGTCAAATTTTGAATCATTTTTCGCGCTTTCAACAAATCTTTTACAGAAGCGGCGGGGTTATCGTATTTAAAATTTTCTGCTATTGTTTTCATCAATTCGCCAATCGCTGCACCGCCTTCGAGCCGTGTCCAAGTGGTGTTGATGCCCTCGAATGGGTCGGTCGCGGGTTTTTGGTCACCTTTCAAATATTCTAAATATTCAATGGCTTCGCCTCTGTTTCCTGCGGTTCCCATCGCTTGACATCGGTGCATGGAGCGGCTTTCTGCTGCAATTTCGTCGTTCGATTTCCCTTTTGCGGGATAATATTCGCCGATGTCAATTTTCAAAAAACGTCCGCCACCATTGTTCATCACGCGCTGAAAACTATCTTGCGAACCATAAAAAAACCAAGATTGATTGCAAAAAATGCGGCGCGGTTGCCAAGCAACGATATTGTTTTTTTCATCGAATTGCTCTGGGAAAGCAGTTTTTTTTGCTGAAATATCAAAACATTCTGCGCCCACAATCGCCGAAGCGGTGTGATGCCCATGCGTATCAATTGTCGTGTCGGTCGAAAAACGATTAATCATAATATCGGGTTGCGTTTTTCGGATTGCCCAAACTGCGTCGGAAAGGACTTCGGTTCGTTGCCAAATGTCAAACGTTTCGGTAGGCGTTTTTGAAAATCCAAAATCGTTGGCGCGGCTAAATAGTTGGTTACCACCGTCCACTCGACGGGCGGCGAGGAGTTCTTGCGTCCGCAAAACGCCTAACATTTCGCGCATTTCCGTTCCGATGAGGTTTTGCCCGCCGTCGCCACGTGTGAGCGAGAGATAGGTCACGTCGTAGTGTCGCGCATTGGCGAGGTAGGTTATCATGCGGGTGTTTTCGTCGTCGGGGTGCGCCGCCACGTAGAGAACAGAACCCAACACATTCAATTTTTTGATGGCTTCGTGAATGTCTGCCGAAGTTGGTTTTTGTGGAGCTGCGTTGTTGCCTGTCACGAGTTGTGCCAACAAAACGGTAGGCAAAAACGCCATTAAAAACAAGGCTATTTTTTTATTAAATTTTTTCACTTTTATTGATTTTTATTAAAATTTTGAGGAAACATACTGGGGGGGGGCATTTTTTCAATCTAAATCTTGATTTTTGAAGAAAGAAAAAATTACTTTTCCATAATTTCTTTCTTGAAAAAAATTGGGGTGCGTCTTGAATTTATGCGTGGCATTGTGTTCCAACACAAACCAACCGTCGGGGCGCAACAACTTTTTTTCAAAAATCAAGTTGGGCAATGACTCCAAAGCGGGCATTCCGAAAGGTGGGTCTGCAAAAATATAGTCATAATTTTCGCTGGCGCGTTCCAAAAATTTGAAAACATCGGCGTTGAAAATTTGTATATTTTCTTCGATTTCTAACAATTTTGCGGTCTTGCGCACGAAAGCGAGGGCGGGCGCGTGTCGGTCAACATAGGTTACGTCGAGACAGCCACGCGAGATAAATTCGTAGGAATGGTTGCCCGTTCCGCCAAATAAATCTAACATTTTGAGGTCTTCGTAGTCAAATTGATTGTTCAAAACATTGAAAAGACCTTCTTTTGCATAGTCGGTAGTCGGACGGGTGGGCCAATTGTCGGCAGGCGGCGCAAATTTTCTGCCCTTAAATTTTCCTGAAATAATTCTCATTTTTTTCTTTATTCTTTTTTTCGAGCGTCAAAAATACGTTGATTTCTTGTTTTCAACCCAAAAAATATCAAATATACTGGGGGGGGGGTATTTTTCATAACAAAAGCGTAAATAATACGAAGGATTCGACTATTTACGCTTTCAAAATATTTTAAATATTTATAAAAAAATTATTCTTTTTCAAAGATAATTGACAAAATAATCATGGATAAAACACTGACCGCCAAACCGTATAAAATGGTTGGAAAATCAAGATGTAAACTTTTGGCGAGGGCTTCGTTTTTGGCTTGCAGGACTTCGACCAAAATCCAAGCCGTAAAACCCAACAACATGGAACCGATTGCGCCGTGCGAATTGGCGCGTTTCCAATACAAACCCGCCACCAAAGGAACGAACAACGAAACCAAACTAATGGCGGAAGATTGGCTCACGAGTTCATAAATATTTTGTTGAAAGGTCGCAAACAAAACCGATGCAATGGTGATGAAAACGACTGCGGCGCGCATGACAAACAACAATTGACGGTCGGTCATGTCTTTGCGAAGCGGTTTGACAATATTTTCGCCGATGACGGTTGCTGGTGCGAGGATTGCGCCACTTGCGGTACTCAAAATGGCGGAAATCAATGCGCCCAAAAATAGGATTTGTAACCACAAACTGCCGTGTTGCAAGACCATTTGCGGAATCATCATCTGACGTTCGGTGTCCGTTCCGTTGGCGAGTTCGGGATATAAAATTTTGCCGCAAAGCGCAATAAAAAGCGGAATGAAAGCGATAGACAAATACATGCCCGACGACAAAAATGCTGCATTGACCGCCGTTTTTTCCGATTTTGCGGACATCACGCGCATGAAAACGTCTTGTTGTGGCACCGAACCCAAGCCCACCGTTATCCAAGCCGCCAAATATTCCATCGAACTATGAAACGTCCATTCTTTGGGCGTAATCCGAAAAAAGCCTTCGGGCGTTTGTGAAATTACTTTTTGAAAACCACCTGCATCGCCCACGACGACGATTAGCAAGACAATCATGCCCGCAATAATCATCATCGTTTGTACAAAATCGGTAATCGAAACCGCCCACATGCCGCCCACGTAGGTGTAAAACATGACCACCAACGAACACAAACACACGCCCCACATGACGGGAACTGCGCCCTGTGTCACCACATTCAAGACGGTGGCGAGGGCGAGTAGCTGCGCGGCAATCCAACCGAAATAGGACGGAATCATCATCACGGCTGACAAGGTTTCGGCTTTTCGCCCATAACGCTGTTCAAAATAGTCTGAAAAAGTGTATAAATTGAGGCGATAAAGCGGTCGCGCCATGAAAAAACCAATCAAAAACAAGCACAATGCGGCTCCAAATGGGTCTTCGATAACGCCCAACAAGCCTTTTTCTGTAAATTCGGACGACGCGCCCATGACGGTTTCTGAACCAAACCAAGTCGCAAACAAGCCCGAAGCCACTACGATTAAAGGCATTTTACGCCCACCGACCACAAAATCGCTCGTGTTTTTGACAAAACGAGCCGACCACCAGCCAATTAGCACCGTCACTGCCAAATAAATGACGATAAAACCAAGCAACATGTCCGTACTGTAAAATTTGTAAATCGCCTCGCGTGATGCGCGACTTTTGTTGTAAATGGATAAAAAATGACAGATAATTTGAAAAATGGAGGGCGAAGGTAGGAAAAAGATAGAAAAAAATAATACATTCGTCAAAAACTTTTTCTAAAATTTAGTGTTTCCAAGAAAATTAAAAACCGTTTTTAAAAATCGAATGATGAATCAAGGAATCATAAAAAGCATTGAATCATTTTTTAAAAATGAGGATAAAAAGGAAAAAATAATGACAAATTTGAAGACGGGCGATGTTGCGCCTGATTTTGAAGCCCTCAACGAAAAGGGCGAAACCGTGAAACTTGCTGATTTTGCGGGCAAAAAACTAATTTTGTTTTTCTATCCAGCCGACGACACGCCAGGTTGTACGGCGGCGGCGTGTAGCTTGCGCGACCATTACGCGGAACTCCAAAAAAGAGGATTTGAAATGTTGGGTGTAAGCCCTGATACTGTCAAAAAGCATGGAAAATTTATCACAAAACATGCCTTTCCTTTTAGCTTGATTGCAGACGAAAATCAGACCGTGATGAATGCCTACGGCGTTTGGGGCGAAAAGAAATTTATGGGAAGAACCTTTGATGGCGTGTTGCGCACGACCTTTGTGATAGATGAAAATGGAAATATTGAACATGTCGTCACGAAAGTAGATACGAAAAATCACGCCGAACAATTGTTGGAATTATACGAAAATGCGCCCAAGTAAATCGTTTTTCAAGCAAAAATAGCCATTTATACTGGGGGGGGGCATTTTTTAGAAAAAATTAGAAAAAAAATGAACCGAACAAAAGCCTCGTATGTTGCGCATACGAGGCTTTTGTTCGATGTTAGAAAAAATTACATTTGATTGGCATTGACGTAATAAATGAGTTGCCAACCGTCGTCCATTTTCGCAAATCGGCGCGATACGCCAAAATAAGGCGGCACTTTTTGCTTAATCACTTCGTTGACAAAACCGTTCAATGGTATGCTGTAAATGCGTACAAAAGCGGTGTCTTGTGGCATTCGGTGCATTTTCCAATCGTTTTGTTGCCAAAAGAAATTGCCAACTTGCGAGCTGTCTGCATCGTTTGGCAAGCCTGCCAACGGAAAACGAATGTGCGCCATTTGAAAAGTGCTGTCGCTGTGAAATTTTTCGTAAAATGTGTGAAAATCGGTGGGCAATTGTTCCCAACCTGCGCCAATGTTGGCGGTTGAGGTTTTCGATTTTCGCCATGCCCAAAACACGGTTGTCCCTAGAATGGCAACAAAAACGGCGACATACATCAATATTCGATTCATTTTTTAACGCTTTTTGATTTTTTTTATTGAAATTTTTTTACAGATACTGGGGGGTGATGCCTTTTGACAAAAATTTAGACAAAATCTAAACAAACTATTTTTTTGTTGAAAAAAACGCTTTTTCAAGTCAATTTCTGCTTTAACATATATTTTTGTAGATATGTTTCTGAAAACGAGTCAAAAAAGATGTTAAAGAGTTTCAAAAACATGACATTAATATGACATTCTTGCGCAAAAATGATACATTTGCGTCAGTTTTCAAGAACTAAAACGAAAAAAAAGATAATAAATTTTTTATCAATTAAAATCATATAAAAAAAATAATTTTTTATGAAGTGGCTTACTGCTTACTTAACGTCTTCGATTGGTCGAAAATTGTTGATGAGTTTGACGGGAATTTTTATGATTCTCTTTTTGATTGTCCATCTCATCGGCAATTTGCAATTGTTGAAAAGCGACGGCGGCGAAGCGTTTAACGTTTATGCCTATTTTATGACCCACAACCCACTCATCAAGACGATTTCTTATGGGTTATATTTTTTCATTGTCTTGCACAGCATTGTTGGGCTTGCTTTGTGGTCGTCTAATCGGGCGGCGAAAGGTCAAAAATATGCCGTTGCGTACAAAAACGAACGCATCACGTGGGCTTCGCAAAGCATGGCTTTGTTGGGTTCGTTGATTTTGTTTTTCTTGATTTTGCACATGGGTGATTTCTGGTTCAAGATGAAATTTACGAGTCAATTGCCAATTATCAAGAATTACAAAGACTACGAAGGCATTGAAGTCAAGGATTTATACACGGCGGTCGCCACATCATTCAAAGAAATTTGGATTATTGTGACGTATTTGATTTCGATGGTGGTGTTGTATTTCCACTTATCGCATGGTTTTCAGTCGGCGTTCCAGACGTTGGGTCTCAACCACCGAAAATATTCGCCTTTGATTAAAGGTTTGGGTTGGGCTTATGCGATTTTGGTTCCGATTGGTTTTGCGATTATTCCAATTTGGTTTTATTTGACGCATAAATAAAAAAAAAAGTCCCCCCCCAGTATTCAGCACGTTTTTTTATTGTTTTTTATCAATTTTTCTTATTTTAAAATTGTAAAAAAAAGATTTTATTATATGACAAAGGTTTTGGATTCAAAAATTCCAGAAGGACAAATTTCCGATAAATGGAAAAAATATAAAGCCTCGATGCCCATCATTTCGCCAGCCAACAAAATGCGGCTCGATGTGATTGTGATTGGTACGGGCTTGGCGGGCGCATCTGCGGCTGCTTCGTTGGGCGAGTTGGGCTACAACGTGAAGGCATTTACGTTCCACGATTCGCCGCGTCGTGCGCACTCGATTGCGGCACAAGGTGGCATCAATGCTGCAAAAAATTACAGAAATGACGGTGACTCTGTGCATCGTTTGTTCTACGATACCGTAAAAGGCGGTGACTTTCGGGCGCGTGAGGCAAATGTGCATCGCTTGGCTGAAGTTTCGACCGACATCATTGACCAATGCGTAGCGCAAGGTGTTCCTTTTGCGCGTGAATATGGCGGCTTGCTCGAAAACCGTTCGTTTGGCGGTGTTCAAGTATCGCGCACGTTTTATGCACGCGGTCAAACGGGTCAGCAATTGCTTATCGGAGCTTATTCGGCGTTGAGTCGTCAAATCAAATTAGGCGCGGTTAAAATGTATAATCGCCATGAAATGCTTGATTTAGTGACGATTGACGGCAAAGCGCGTGGCGTAATTGTCCGAAATTTGTTGACAGGAGCCATCGAGCGACATGCAGCGCACGCTGTTGTGTTGGCAACGGGCGGCTACGGAAACGTATTTTATCTTTCGACCAATGCCATGAATTGCAATGTGTCGGCAGCTTGGCGGGCGCATCGTCGCGGAGCTTATTTTGGCAATCCGTGTTTTACGCAAATTCACCCAACTTGTATTCCAGTTTCGGGCGACTATCAGTCAAAATTGACGTTGATGTCTGAATCTTTGCGCAATGACGGGCGCGTTTGGGCTCCAAAACACAAGGCAGATTGTGGAAAACACCCCAACGACATTGCCGAAGAAGACCGTGATTATTTCCTCGAACGCAAATATCCTGCCTTCGGAAACCTCGTTCCGCGTGACATTGCGTCGCGTGCAGCAAAAGAGGCTTGTGACGAAGGACGTGGCGTAGGCAAGTCTGGTTTGGCAGTTTATCTTGATTTTGCAGCGTCAATTCAAAAATATGGTCACGACAAAATCAGCGAACGCTACGGCAACTTGTTTGAAATGTATGAAAAAATAACAGGCGAAAATCCATACGCGCAACCGATGCGCATCTATCCTGCGGTTCACTACACGATGGGCGGCGTTTGGGTGGATTATAACTTGGAAACCACCATTCCAAATCTTTTTGCAACGGGTGAATCTAATTTTAGCGACCACGGAGCCAATCGTTTGGGCGCGTCGGCACTCATGCAAGGTTTGGCGGACGGCTATTTTGTGTTGCCTTACACCATCGGAACCCGATTGGCGGGCGACATCAAAACGGGACGAATTTCGACCGACCACGAAGCATTTACACAAGCAGAAGGCGAGGTGAAGGAACGAATCCAACGGGTTTTGGCGATTCAAGGCAATCAATCTGTTGAAAGTTTTCACCGTCGTTTGGGAAAAATCATGTGGGACAAGTGCGGCATGTCGAGAAGCGAAGCAGGTTTGAAACAAGCCATTGCGGAAATCCAAGCGTTGCGTAAAGAGTTTTTCAGCGATGTTTTCGTGGCAGGAACCAATGAAGAATACAACCCCGAACTCGAAAAAGCATTGCGCGTAGCAGACTTTATTGAGCTGGGCGAGTTGATGTGTTTCGATGCCTTGAACCGAAACGAATCTTGCGGCGGTCACTTCCGCGAAGAATCGCAAGATGACAAAGGCGAGGCAAAACGAGATGATAAAAACTTTGCTTACGTTGCGGCTTGGGAATTTACGGGCAATCCGTCCGCTCCCGAATTGCACAAAGAAGCATTGACGTTCGACACCGTAAAACTCGTGGAACGTAGCTATCAATAATTAAAACTTTTTTAGCGTTATTATTTTTTATTATTAAAAAAAAAATAGCGCGAAAAAAAAATCAAAAATGCCCCCCCCAGTATATTCGGCATTTTTTGAGGTTTTTAATTACATTTTTTTTAAAAAATATTTAAAAAAACTTTTAAAAAGTAAGAGATATGAAACTTACGCTCAAAGTTTGGCGGCAAGGTGGAAAATATACGGGTCAGTTTGTGACCTACGAACTCGACAATGTCAACGAACACATGTCGTTTTTGGAAATGCTCGACGTATTAAACGAAAAACTCGTTTCGCAAAAAGAGCAACCTGTCGCTTTTGAACACGATTGCCGCGAGGGGATTTGTGGAACATGCAGTTTGGTCATCAATGGTCGTCCGCACGGACCGATGCGCGGCACGACAACATGTCAATTGCACATGCGTTTTTTCAAAGACGGCGAAACCGTTGTGATTGAACCGTTTCGGGCGCGTTCGTTTCCAGTGATTCGCGATTTGGTGGTGGACCGTTCGTCGTTCGACCGCATTATCCAATCTGGCGGTTATGTTTCTGTCAATACGGGTCAGGCGCAAGACGGCAATGCCATTCCGATTGAAAAAGACACGGCAGCGCGTGCATTTGACGCGGCGGCTTGTATCGGTTGTGGCGCGTGCGTGGCAGCTTGTCCGAATGGTTCTGCGATGTTGTTTACATCGGCAAAAGTGGCGCATTTGGGTCGTTTGCCGCAGGGACAAGTCGAGGCAACCCGTCGGGTGTTGGCGATGGTGAAACAGATGGATACCGAAGGTTTTGGTTTTTGCTCGAACGTAGGCGCATGTGAAGCCGAGTGTCCAAAAGAAATCAGCCTCGAAAATATCGCTATGATGAACCGCGAATACAACGCCGCTTCATTGGCTTCAGAAACATCGGCTTAAAGGTAAAAAAATAGCCCCCCCCAGTATAAAAGCCCTTTCGCGTGTGCGAGAGGGCTTTTTACTAAATATTTTCTTTTATAAAAAATTTTGAAAAAATGTATTACCTTTGATTTGTTATTGGATAATTATTTATTTTGTTATTTTGTATTGATAATTTATGAAAAGTAAAATTCTGATTGGTAGCATCGCCTTTCTATTTTCTATTACTGCTTGTCGTTCTATCGTAAATCCTAATGAGTGGGTGGTCAGCACGACCAATTGTTGGAACAGCATGTCTGTCACAAAAGCAGGTAGTGCAATACCGCGCCTGACAACGAACTGTGACCGTATGGTCATTTTGCCTGCTACCTTGATGGCTGCCGATTTTACGGTAGAAACAAAATTTGAAAGCCGCGTTGCAGGGGCGATTAATTTGACGTATCAATGGCGCATTTCAGATGCTATCAAATTTATTGGCAGTGCAAAAAGCATCACATCTTCTCCTACCGATGGCGACCACAAAATTGACGTGAATGCGCTAGAAGCAGTCGAAAATGCTGTTGTTGACAAAATGATTATTGACGTAATTCGAGAATATACGCCCAGCAAATCCGCAGGAATAGACGAATTGACGATTGAAAAAGACTTATTTGAGCTTTGTAAGAGTCGGTTTCTAGAAAGAGGCGTTGAATTTGCTTCGTTGTCTGTAAATGTCAATTTTTCGCCTCAAATTGAAGAAGCATTAGACGTGATGTCTGCGCTTAAATTTTATGAAGCAAATGGAGAAAAAGAATTGGGAAAAGAAGTAATTAAAGCAAAAGCAGGCGCGGCAAATATTCAAAGTAAATAATGCTTCATTGCTGATTGCCCATCAATATTTTTACAGAATGACCAAGCAAAATGCTTGGTCATTCTGTAAAAATATTACAATTTATCAAATTTTATTCAAGTTGTATTCATTCACGGAACCCACTTTTCGTAAGCGTTCTAAAAAAACGGGGTCTTCTTGCAATTCAATTTCAACTTCTTTTCTGTCAAGCGGACGAACAGCCCCCGCCGCTCCGTGAGAAAAATAATAAAGCGGCGGTTTTTCGACCAAACACCAAACCATGCAGTGATCGGGATTAGCAGCATAGCAAGGAACGGACTTTCTTTTTTCCCAAATTTTGGTGGTTGTCCCAACCCGATAAATCAAAAAACGACCCGAATCTCTGAGTTCATAATCATTTTCGTTGAGCCAACGATGGGTAGTGCTATTTTTTGAATAGCCCCAAATCGTATCCAATTGATAAGCATAAGTTTCTCCTTCAAATTTGAAAGTCAAAAGGTCGCCTTTTATTTTGATACTTTTAGCATTTTCAAATACATGCCCTTTCTTGTTTTGAAAAGCCATCGCATCTGAAAAAATCTCAATTCGATTTGCCGCAAAACCTTGCGCCGCCATCAAAATATTGACGAAAATTACTATCAATATTCTTTTCATAATATTTTTTTAAAAAAATTTACAAATTTCTCAACCGTTCAATCGTCGTGACAATGTGCGCCAAATGGTGATTGGAATGCCACGCATACAAACAAAGTTGGTCTCTCAACTTAAATGCGCGACCTTCGGCAGGGTGAATGTAAGGGCGATTGAGTTGTGCGGCGGTCGCATTTTCGATGAGGCAAATCCAGCGCGCATGGGTTGCTTCTATGATTGCCAAAGAAGGTTCTATCGGCAAAGAATAGTCAGGCAATTCTGCCCAAAGTGCCTCTTCGTAAGGCTTTATCGTCGGCGAGTTTTCGGTCAATGCCAGTTTAAAACGAATGATGCCGTTGCAATGGCTGTCCGCAACATGATGAACCACTTGTCGCAACGTCCAACCGTTTGGACGATAGGGCGTTTCGAGTTCGGCAGGCGTGAGGTCGCGCACCGCCGCACGCAATCGCGCAGGAAGTGCGGCAATTTCCGCCGTCCAATCTGCAATATGTTGTGGCGTAACTTCTGCTGGATAAACGGGTCGTCCAATCGGGAAACGCAATTTTTCTACGGCTGCTTCTGTCATTTTTTTTTATAAATTTTCTTTAAAATTTGATGAATTAAAGCGGAATATTTCCATGTTTTCTACTAGGGCGAACGACAATTTTATTTTCCAACATCGCATAGGCTTTGATGAGTTTTCGCCGCGTTTCACGGGGTTCGATGACTTCGTCAATAAAGCCGCGTGCTGCCGCCCGATATGGATTGGCAAATTTAACGGCATATTCGGCTTCTTTTTCTGCGAGTTTGGCGGCGGGGTCGGCGGCTTCGGAAATTTCTTTTTTGAAAATAATTTCAGAAGCACCTTTTGCGCCCATCACGGCAATTTCGGCGGCGGGCCATGCAAAATTCAAATCTGCGCCGATGTGTTTTGAGTTCATCACATCATACGCGCCGCCGTACGCCTTGCGCGTGATGACCGTTACACGAGGAACGGTGGCTTCGCTAAATGCATATAATAATTTTGCGCCATTTGTAATAATGCCGTGCCACTCTTGGTCTGTTCCAGGCAAAAATCCGGGTACGTCCACCAAAACCAGCAACGGAATGTTAAAACAATCGCAAAAACGAACAAAACGCGCGCCTTTTTTCGACGATTCTACGTCCAAAACGCCTGCCAATGCCATCGGTTGATTGGCAACAATGCCAATGGAACGACCCGCCAAACGCGCAAAACCAACGACAATATTTTCCGCATATTGCTCATGTATTTCAAAAAAACTTGATTCATCAACGATGCCCGAAATCACTTCGCGCATGTCGTAAGGTTGATTTGCATTTTCTGGAATAATGTCATTTAGTCCGTCGCGGAACTCCCCCCCCAGTATAAAATCACTTTTTGGAGCTTTGTCTTCACAATTTTGGGGTAAAAAAGCCAATAATGTTTTTATTTTTTGAATCGCTTCCATATCGTTGATGGCGGTCAAATGCGTTACCCCCGATTTAGAGGCATGCGTGGTCGCTCCGCCCAATTGTTCGCTCGTTACGTTTTCGTTGGTCACCGTTTTCACGACGTTCGGACCCGTAACAAACATATACGAAGTATTTTCAACCATCAAAATAAAATCGGTCATGGCGGGCGAATACACCGCGCCACCTGCGCAAGGTCCCATGATGGCAGAAATCTGCGGAATTACGCCCGAAGCCTGCACATTTCGGTAGAAAATGTCGGCATAACCGCCCAACGAGTTCACGCCTTCTTGAATCCGTGCGCCGCCCGAATCGTTCAAACCAATCAACGGTGCGCCATTTTTGACGGCTAAATCCATGATTTTACAAATTTTTTCGGCATGTGTTTCAGAAAGTGAGCCGCCAAAAACGGTAAAATCTTGCGCAAAAACATAAGTCAATCGCCCATTTACGGTTCCGTAGCCTGTCACCACGCCGTCGCCGAGTGGCTGGTCGTTTTCCATTCCAAAGTCGGTGCTTCGGTGCGTCACCAATGCGCCAATTTCTTCAAAAGAGTTGGGGTCAAGCAAAAAATGTATGCGTTCGCGAGCCGTAAGTTTGCCTTTTTTATGTTGCGCTTCTATGCGTTTGATGCCGCCGCCAAGTTTGCTTTCTGCTTTTTTGAGGCGCAATAAATCGAGTTTTTTATCCATATATTTTTAGGATTTTTTTTTATAATTTGATTTTTAAAAACGTTGCAAAATTAATATTTTTTTTGTCAAAAATTCCTCTAAAATGCTACCCCCCAGTATAATTGCCAAAAAAATGATAGAAATCGCATTTTTTGAGGTCACGGAGAAACCTAAAATTTTTTTCAAAAAAATGAAGCAGCATTTCTCAAAAAAAGTTGTAAATTTGTTATATTTTCAATTTGCATTAAATTTTTTGGATTTATAAAAAAAAGAAAGACGTATGCTTTTTAAACAAAAAAAACATTTTTTGTGGATTTTTTTGAGCCTTTGCTGCGCAAAAACATTCATTTTTGGACAAATTGTGAAGACTTCGGAAGAAATTTCGTTGCCCAATCGCGCCGAAATGTACGCCATTTTGGGAAAATTTGGCGACCGTTTTTTGGTTTCGTATGCCGATAGAGGAACCGTAAGCGTCGTTTTTTTAGATGAAAATCTCAAAAAAACGGGCGACAAAACCATCGAACTCGACCGAAAAAACGACGCAACAGTGATTGACATTTTCAGCGACAAAATCGGTTTTTACGTTGCCTACACCACGCGACGCAAGGGGCGCGACTTCATAAAAATCCATCGTTACGATGCAAAAGCCAAACTCATGGACTCCGCCACCGTCTATGAGTGGGCGCGTGACGAAACCGCAAAAAAAATGAAAGCCCAACAATCCGAAGACAATCGCCAACTCTTGTTGCATACCAGTCTTGAAAGTTTTGACAAAGATTTTTTCGCCGTCGCCATTCAACTCGATAGCTTGAAAACGCTTTGGGCGCGAAAAATTGGCATCGAAGACCGACAAGATTTTGAAGCAAACAGAGCAACAGACCCACTACAAATATTGTTTTCTAATGATGCCACCATGCACTTGATTCGACAATTCGACAATCGAAAAAATAAATTAGAAAAACATCGAATTGCCATCTATTCTATTTATGGCGAAAGTTTGAGCGAAAAAATATTGAATTTACCAAATTTTCTTTGTTTAGAAACTAAATTCGTTTATGATAATTTCAACAAACGGATTGTTGGTGCGGCGTTGGTGGGCAAAGATTTGGCGCGAGCGCAAGGCTACGTCCTTCTGAATCCAACCGATGCCCCCCCCCCAGTATCTGACCCCCAAAATCCAAATTTTTTGCCATTCGACGACGATTTTGTATCGCTTTTGGAAAAGAAAAAAATAACGAACAACAAAGGTTTAGAGAATTTTAGGCTGCGCGACCTCATTTTGCGCCGCGATGGTGGTTGTGTGGTTTTGGTAGAACGTATTACAGAACAACGTCATCAGTCAAGTCTTGGGCAATCGGGTTCTTTTTTCAGAGACAACACGTCAAGGTCAGTCGTTTCATATGATTTTTACCATGAAGACATTGTTGCCATTTCGTTGCATCCAGATGGTGGAAGTCATTGGAAATCAATGTGTTATAAACGCCAATTTTCCCAAAATGACGGCGGCGTGTTTAGTTCTTATTTTGTTTCAAAAACCAATCAACATATTAGATTGATGTATAATGACCAAGTCGAGCGCAACACCACATTGAGCGAATATGTGTTGGACGGCGACGGGGTGAACCAACGGCGCACGTTTTTCAATACCGACGGCATGGATTTGTCAATCCGTTTTCGAGATGCGGTGCAAATTAGTGCCAACGAAATCGTCGCGCCCAGCGAAATCAGAAGCCAATTGCGCCTCGTAAAAATCATTTTTTAACGTCAACTTCCTTCCTTCGGGGGGATTGAGGGCGGACAATACTGGGGGGTACCCTTTTTTGTCAAAAAAAAATAAAAAAGTAAAAAAAGTGTCATAAAACGAATTATATTTTTCAAAAAATCGGTTGAAGTTATCTACGGGTGTTATCTTTGCGTCGCTCAAACGGGGTGCTTTTTTGTTATTTAAAAAAACGAAAAAGCTGAGATTACACTCGTAGAACTTTGTGCAGGTAATGCTGGATAAGAATTTTGAGAATGTTTAAAAATAGAAAAGTATTTGCTTTTCTATTTTCTCTTGATGCTGCGCAATTTTCTATGTTTTTTTTATTTTTTTTAAAATAGCTTAAAAAAATGCGTAGATTTTTATTGATTTTCGTCTGTTTGTTTTCTAAAAACTTACTTTTTTCTCAAAACTTAAAACCTGAAACCGATACTTTACAACTCCCTACGGTTGATATTTTGGCGACACCGCCGCCCACTTTGGCTACGAATCGGCAACCTGTAACCGCCGTCACGCTGCTACAAAAAGTGATTCAACAAAACAATTTTGGGCAAGATTTGCCTTATTTCCTTAAAAATTTGCCATCTGTTGTCGAAACTTCGGACGCAGGCGCGGGCGTGGGCTACACGGGTTTTCGCGTGCGCGGGAGCGACCCGACGCGCATCAACATCACCGTTGACGGCGTGCCGATGAACGATGCCGAATCGCAATTGGTCTATTTTGTGAACATGCCCGATTTTGCGTCGTCTGCCGATGCCATTCAGTTGCAACGCGGCGTAGGAACTTCGACCAATGGCGCAGGCGCGTTTGGTGCGACGCTTAATATTCTAACAAATACGAATTTGAAGCCCCGAAATTTGACGTATTCTAGCACGTTTGGTTCGTTCAATACGTTCAAAAATACGTTGAGTGCTTCGTCGGGAATTTTAAAACAACACTTTTACGTTGATGCGCGTTTGTCTGCCATTCAGTCTGATGGCTACATTGACCGTGCCGCATCAAAATTGTATTCCGCGTATTTGTCAGCAGTTTATTTTGATGATTTTACTACTTTTAAAATAAAATATTTCGGAGGAAAGGAAAAGACGTATCAGGCTTGGTATGGCGTTCCGTTTCAATACATTAATACAAAACGCACTTTCAATCCTGCGGGAACTGAAAAATCAGGCGAACCTTACGACAACGAAACCGATAACTACACGCAACACCATTTGCACGCCATTTTTACACATGCCATTTCGGATAAATTAAAAATTAATTTCACGGGACACTACACGCGAGGCGGCGGATATTACGAGCAATACAAAGCGAATGCACAGCTTAGCAAATATATTCCGCGTTTTGCCGACAGCGTAAAACCCGATTTGACGCGACAACTTTGGCTTGAAAATGATTTTTTTGGCGCATTTGGGTCGCTGACTTATAAAAATGATTTTACGGAATCGGTTATTGGAATTACGACAAATCGTTATGTCGGAAATCATTTTGGCAACATTTCTGGGTTTCCGAAAGAGGTAGAACCGTTGACGCGAATGGAAATTAAATTTCCGATTGAATTTTATAGAAGTAAGTCCGTAAAAACGGAGTTTTCGACATTTTGGAAAACGACGCATCGGTTTGCAAAAGTTTGGACGGCTTATGCGGATTTGCAATATAGAAAAATAAATTATTCGTTAGCAGGCATTGACCGTCGGCTTCGCGTGTTAGATAGAAATGGGTTGAATTATGATTTTTTTAATCCAAAAATCGGTTTTTTGCGTGATTATACTGGGGGGGGGCAATTTTACGGCACTTTTGCGGTAGCGAATCGAGAACCGAATCGGAATGATTTTACGGATTTGGAACGAACGGTTTTGCCAAAACCAGAACGTTTGTTGAATTATGAAGTCGGTTTTCGGAAGAAAAAAAGCAAATATAACATTGGGATAAATGCGTATTTGATGGATTATAAAAATCAATTGGCAATCACAGGTCGCATCAACGACGTGGGCGAAGCGATTCGTGAAAACGTAGCCAAAAGCTATCGCGCAGGCGTTGAATTGGAAGGCGGCTACCAATTTAAACGGGTTTTGATGTCGGGAAATTTGGCATTGAGTCAAAATAAAATCAAAAATTTTACAGAATTTATTGACAATTGGGACGCTGGCGCGCAGGTTTCGTATGCGCGAGGCACGACTGATTTGGCAATGTCGCCCAATTTGATTGGTAATTTGGCATTGCAAAGCCCAATTTTCAAGTCAAATACTGGGGGGGGGGCATTGAACGGTGAAATTTCGTTTAAATATGTCGGAAAACAATTTATTGACAATACTGCAAATGCCAACGCTGCACTTGCCGCCTATTGGACAAGCGATTTGAAATTGTTTTATGATTTCAAGATGAAATGGACAAAGTCTTCGCAACTCAAAATGTCGGTCAATAATATTTTCAATCAAAAATATGTGAACAATGCTTGGGTATATCGGTTCATTTCGCCCAGCTACGACCCCACACCTGACGACGCGACGACGCGCCGCGAGTCTGGGCAAACCTATAATTCGACGGGTTTGTTTCCGCAAGCGGGCATCAATGTATTGGCAACGCTGACAATTGGCTTTTGAAAAATATAAAATGCAGCATTAAAAATGCGAAAGATGAAATAACAATCATCTTTCGCATTTTTTTTACATTCAAAACAAATTAAAAATATGTTTACAGTATTTTTTTCTTTAAAAATGGTACTAAAATTGGTATGTTATGTGAAGATAATTCTCTTGTCTGCGAAAGCGTGCCATTCAACATTACTAACCTGAACCATTCAATACATTGGTGCGCCCAATGATTGTAAAAAAAAATTACTTTTAATCAGATTTAATATCAAATGCGCCGAAGGTTTTGTTGGCAGCATTGCTTAATTTTCAATATCATCATCAATAAAAATGAACCTACTTAATAAATTTATAATCAAGCTCACTCCATTTTTAGTGGTGATTGCTTTTTTTTGCAATATTTCTCTCTCATCAGCGCAGACGGATTTGAAGATAGGTGACAATCCTGGCACCAAAAACGCTGCCGCTCTACTGGAATTGGAAAGCAATAAAAAAGGTTTTCTCTTGCCTCGCATGACAACCGCCGAGCGTGTTGCCATTGTCAGCCCCGTCAATGGTTTGCAAGTTTTCGATGCTACCGACAACTGCATTTGGGTCTATCGCGGCGGCTGGAAAAGTACTTGCGACCCCGCTACGCTGGGCGCATGGAGCTTGACTGGCAATGCAACCACCGTTGATGGTACAAACTTTATCGGAACTACTGATAACGTCCCTTTCAATATTAGAGTTTTTAACAACAAAGCTGCAAGAATCGCCAGCACGGGTGAAACTTATCTCGGCTATCAAGCAGGAAACGTAGTAGGTGCTGGATTGTTCAACACCTTCATTGGCAATCAAAGTGGGTTTAGTACTTCAACGGGTTCAAGTAATACTGCCGTTGGCAACAGTGCTTTGTACAGCAACACTACTGGTGGAGACAATGCGGCGTTTGGTGAAAATGCGCTCTATTCTAACACTATTGGCAACAACAATACCGCAATTGGCAAGACTACATTGAGATTAAATGTAATCGGCAACAACAATACCGCCATCGGTAAGCATGCACTTGAAGTCAATACTGCAAGCAACAACACCGCTCTTGGTTTTCAGTCTGGATATGCCAATACTGCTGGCACAAGCAATACTTTTTTAGGCTTTCAAGCTGGTAGAGCCAATACTACTGGCAATGACAACACCTACGTCGGTAAAGATGCGGGCATTGGTGCTACTACTGCGGGTTCAAATGTTTTTGTTGGTTCATTGAGTGGTTATGCAAACACCGTAGGTAATAACAATAGCTTCATTGGTGTTCAAGCAGGCGTGAGAAATACTTCGGGTAATAACAATGTCTTTGTTGGTAGCGAAGCGGCTTACAACAATACGACTGCTTGGGGCAATGTTATCATTGGTTACAAAGCGGCTTATACTGCCACGACTGCGCAAGGTGTCGTCGCTATTGGTGATAGCGCGGCTTACAACAACACCGCCAACGGCAGCACTTTTATTGGTTACGAAGCAGGTGCAAACAACAGTAGCAATCCTTATAACACCTTCATTGGTTATCAAGCGGGCAAAGGTAATACCAATCAATACAACACTTTCATTGGTTATCAAGCAGGTTTAATCAACACAGGTTGGGGTAACAGTTACATTGGCACATGGGCTGGTAAAGATAACACGACGGGTACTTCAAATACGGCAACAGGTTACGCTGCACTTTGGAAGAATACAACAGGAAACAACAACACTGCCTTTGGTTTAGGTGGCTTGGGCTTTTTAACGACTGGCAACAACAACACCACCTTAGGTACAAATGCCATTGGTGGCTCGGGTGCTGCAACAGGCAGCAACAACATTGGCATTGGTTATCAAGCTGCTTATGCACTCAATGGTAGTGACAATATTGTTATTGGCGTAAATGCAGGTAGTGCCATGACTACTCCTTCTGGTACTATTGTCATTGGTAATACCGCAGGCAGTTCTATTAATACGGGTACTAATGTTACCGTTATTGGCAACGCTGCCAATGCAAATGGTGGACTCTCTAATGCTACTGCCATCGGTTATAATGCTACTGTGACTGCTAATAATAGTTTGATACTGGGGGGTAGTGCCGTTAACGCTGTTAACGTTGGTATCAACACAAATGCTCCTCTTTACAGGCTTGACATTGATGCAAACGTGGCAAGCACTGGCAATCCACTACGACTTCAAGGCTTACAAGCTGGTGCAACAGGTGACTCTGTGTTAACGGCATTGAATGGTATAGTACGTCGGAGGTCAGTAGCAGAGATAATGGGAACTTCTGCATGGTCAACAACAGGTAATGCACTCACCGTTGATGGAACTAACTTCATCGGTACTACGGATAACATTCCGTTTAACATTCGTGTCAACAATCAAAAGGCAGGACACATCTCTCAATCTATTACAGGTTTGGGTTATCAAGCTGCCAATAGTACGACTACTGCTTTTGGTTTTACTGCTATTGGATATCGTGCAGGTACACTTTCAACAGGTGGCAATAATACTTTTGTTGGTTACAATGCAGGTGCTGCAAACGTAGGCGGTAGTAACAACACTTTCGTTGGTACAAATGCAGGTGCCGTTAATACGGGTGGAGACAATACTTTTATTGGTTATAAAGCAGGCACCGCTAATATTGGAGCCATCAGCAATACTTTTTTAGGTAGCCATGCTGGCGAATTTAACACAACTGGTGGACGAAATACCTTTGTTGGTTTTGAAAGTGGTTATGCCAATACAGTAGCCACCGATAATACTACAATTGGTTATCAAAGTGGTTGGTCAACTACGTTAGGTAACAATAATATTTACATTGGCAAGCAAACAGGCTATGCAAATACAACAGGTAACAACAATGCCATCATTGGTTCCGAGGCAGGTAGATTCTTAACCACCGCTTGGGGCAATACGGCTTTGGGTTATAAGACTTTATACACCGCTACGACTGGACAAAACAGCGTTGCCATTGGCGACAGCGCGTTATACAACGTTACAACGGGCAATACCAACACTGCATTGGGTTATCAAGCAGGTTTGACCCTCACAACGGGGGCAAGTAACACCTTAATTGGCAATCAAAGCGACGTTACGGCTGCAAATTTGATCAATGCTACTGCCATTGGCAATGGTGCTACGGTTTCAAGTTCTAACGCCATTCGATTGGGTAATAATGCTGTTACATTGGTCGAAACATATGGTAGTTTTGTGACCATTTCGGATAAAAGAATGAAAACTAATATTGAAGATAACAACATTGGTCTCAATTTTATTACTGCATTGCGCCCCGTTAAGTATGAATTAAAAGACCAACGCGGCATTGTTTACGATGGTTTTGTGGCACAAGAGATTGACAGCCTCTTGCGTAAGCAAAACATCAAAACGTTTAGCGGTTTGATTAAGCCCGCCGATGAATTGGGGCATTATACCGTCAGTTATTCTACTTTCGTTGTGCCTTTGGTGAATGCCGTTAAGACATTAGACGAAAAAAATGTAGCATTGCAAACGGAGTTAGATAGAATCAAAAAAGAAAATGAGGAGCTAAAAGCTGCTGTTGAGAAAAATACAAATGACATTGAAGCATTAAAAGCGGCTGTGTTTAAAAAATAATTCGTGTTTAAAAGAAAAAATGCCCCCCCCCCAGTATAAATGGGCATTTTTGCTATAAAAATGGTTAAAAATGACTAAAATTAGGTTATTTATGTCATAAAAAGCAACGAGTGTCTTGTAAAAAGCAACGAGTGTCTTGTAAAAAACAACGAGCGTCTTGTAAAAAACAACGAGCGTCTTGTAAAAAGCAACGAGCGTCTTGTAAAAAGTAATGAGCAGGTTGTAAAAAGCAACGAGCATCTTGTAAAAAATAGCGTCTTTAACTTATTTAAAGTTAAAGACGCTATCCAAAACGGCAAAACTAAGTTAATTTTCTTTTTGATTATTCTTTAATTTTTTAATTTCCTCATTTACCTTTTTAGTTTGTTCCGATCTAGAACCACGTGCGTTATAATATTTATTAACGTCATCAAATACGTTTTTATATTCGGGCAATTTTTTAGCAGTAATTTTAAAAACATTTCTAATGTCGTTTGCTTCTTTCATTAAATTACGCCCGTTGGTGTGCAATTCATCTTCAACAATGTCAATTGTACTTTTTAACGCGGTAACAAGGGATTCTAAATAGTCTTGATGGTCAATTCGATTGCCAAAATTGACAAGGTCAAAAGCAAGATTAAAAAGTAAACTATGTTCTACCGCATTTTGATGGGCAGTTTTAACATAAGTTTTGGCATTAGCAACGCCCATTGACTTACCTCTGTTATTTGGGTCGTCATCGGTAGCATTTAAATAAGGCTTGATGGTTTCAAGAACTTGACCGATTTTGGTTTTCATTTCGGTTTTAAGTTCATTTGGAATACTTTTGATTGCATTTTTCATCGTTGTTAATTTTTAATGTTAATAAATGAAGTTTCGCCGCTTTGTTACTGTTGCAAAGATACGGTCATCAAAACATAAAATGCAACTTTTCTGACAATTATTTTTAAAAATTACCATTTTTAGGGTATAGATTTTATAAAAAATGCCACCCCCCAGTATAAATACTGCATTTGTGTTATTTATATAATTAAAACAGCAATTGT
>JBJOPA010000069.1:0-3925 GCA_046051005.1 Bacteroidota bacterium | reverse complement strand
GGGGGCATTTTTTCGTCCATCAGCTATATTTTTTTTAGAAACGATTTTAATTCATATATTTCAAAAAATATTTTCGCAATATGCAACCAAAGAAAATTTTACCAAACCTTGTTTTTCTATTTTTTGCGGCATCGTCACTTTTGGCGCAACAAGACCGCTGGCAACAACGGGTTCGATATAAAATGGACGTTGACTTTGATGTAAAAAAACATCAATACATGGGCAAACAAAAATTGACGTATTGGAACAATTCGCCCGAGCAACTGACGCATGTTTTTTATCATTTGTATTTCAACGCTTTTCAACCGAATAGCGCGATGGACGTTCGTTCGCGCACCATCGCCGACCCCGACCCTCGCGTAGGAAGCCGCATCGCTGCCCTAAAACCCGACCAAATCGGCTATTTGAAACCACTTTCCTTGAAAATGGGCGGTAAAGCCTGTAAATTTAAGGTAGAAGGAACGATTTTGGAAGTTGAGCTTCCAAAACCCATCGCACCGAACTCGAAAGTAACGTTTGAAATGGATTTTGAAGGACAAATTCCAATTCAAGTTAGACGTTCGGGACGCGACTCGAAAGAAGGCATTGACTATTCGATGGCGCAATGGTATCCAAAAATGTGCGAATATGACTATCAAGGTTGGCACGCCAATCCTTACATCGGACGCGAATTTCACGGCGTTTGGGGAGATTTTGACGTAAATATCCGAATTGACCGCCGCTATCGGCTCGGCGGAACGGGCGTTTTGACCAACGAAGCCAAAGTAGATGCCGCTTTTGCAGACAAAAATTCAAAAGAAACGACATTGACTTGGAAATTTGCCGCCAAAAATGTACACGATTTCGTTTGGGCTGCCGACCGAGATTATGTTAAAAAAGAAATTAAAGCCGACGACGGAACGCGACTCATTTTCCTTTATCAACCGAGTGAAAAAACCGAAGCGTGGGAAAAATTGCCCGTCATCATGTCGCGGGCGTGGGGAATTATGGGTAAAAAATTTGGAAAATATCCGTACCCCCAGTATTCGTTCATTCAAGGTGGCGACGGCGGCATGGAATATGCGATGGCAACGCTCCTCACGGGCGAGCGAAATTTGCGTAGTTTGGTGGGCGTTTCTGTTCACGAAGGCATGCACGCTTGGTTTCAAGGCGTGTTGGGAACCAATGAAAGCCTCTATGGTTGGATGGACGAAGGATTTACGAGTTATGCCGAAAACCAAGTGATGAACTGGATTCGAGCGCAAAATCTGTTGCCGGGCGAACAGCCAGAAGCCGACCCCATGCTCTCGAATGTGCAAGGATATTGCCGCTTCGCATTGAGCGGACGCGAAGAAGCATTGACCACACACGCCGACCATTTTCAGACCAATACCGCTTATTCGGTTGCCAGTTATGTGAAAGGTTCGGTGTTTTTGCAGCAATTGCGCTACATTGTGGGCAATAATAATTTTGATGCCTCGATGTTAAATTATTTTAATACTTGGAAATTCAAACACCCCAATCCAAACGATTTGATTCGTATTTTTGAAAAACAAAGCGATTTGGAACTCGATTGGTTCAAGGAATATTTTGGAAACACCACGTTGACCATTGATTATGGCGTGAAAACCATTAGCAATGAAAAAATTACGATTGAGCGCGTTGGAAAAGTGCCTATGCCCGTCGAAGTTTTGGTCACTTTCGACAACGACGAACAGGTGTTGTACTACATTCCACTCGACCTCATGCGCGGAGAAAAACCGAGCGATGGCTCCAATGTCAAGCGCGTTATACTCCCCGATTGGCAATGGGTGAACGGAACTTATGACATCGAAACGACGCAAAAAGTTAAAAAAATTGAGATTGACCCAAGCCTCCAACTGGCTGATGTGAAAAGAGAAAATAACGTTTTCCCGCAAGAAAAAGTGGAAAAATCGAAGTAAAAAAAATAATTGTTTACATAAAAAAAAACGACCGTACAATTGTGCGGTCGTTTTTTTTTATAATATTTAAAACAAGGCAAAAATAGGGTTTTATACTGGGGGGGCATATTTTTGAGTCCCCCTTCAATCCCCCAAAGGGAGGAAGTAAAAGTTTGGACGATTAAAAAAATATCAACACCGAAAATGGAAGGCGGATTTTTTTGAAAACAAAAATTTTTATCAAAAAAAAATCAAAAAAAAGGGCTGCTTGTATAAAAAATACAATGCAGCCCCAGCATAATTATGAAAAATTCATTATTCTTTTCCGCCATTCAAAGCATCTTGCAAGGCTTTGAGTTCGTCCCATTTTCCTTCGGCAGCGAGTGCGGATTGTTTTCCCCAAGTGGTCGGGTCGTGCATTTGGAATCTTGAACCTGCGGCAACCAAAATGGCTTTCACGCGGGTAACGTCCGCTTGCGCGAGGTCTTCAAACGTCATGATGCCCGCTTCGTGCAATAAGGCTTCAATTTTTGGACCAATGCCTTCCACTTTTTTCAAATCATCTTTGTCAGATTTGGCTTTTTTCTTTTTGCGCAAACCCAAAATGTCTTGCGCCTGCCCTACCCAATCGTCTCGTTCGATGCGTCCGTCAAAAAATTCGATAGATTCGTTCAACCATTTCACGTCGTTGGCAGTCATGGCAGCCAATTGTCGGAACGTGAAAATGCCCAACGCATAGAGTTTTTTCTCCGTAAATTTACCAATTCCTTTGATGCGTTCCAAATTGTCGCGCTCTTCAAAAGTGGCGATTCCGAAGTTAAATTTATAACCTTTTACCCGACTTTTGATGCGTTCCAACGTCACGGTTTCGTCTTCGTCATTCAATTCAAGCCCTTGCGTCGAAATGATGCGCGAACTCGTGCTTGCTTGCCGATACACCGCCAATTCTTTTTCGAGGTCGGCAACCAATCTTTCGTAAGATTGTTGACGTGACAACAAAGATTCGTATTGAATTTTGAACGAACCCCCACCCGATTCGGCGCGCAAAGACAAATACATGTCATTTAAACGACCATATTCTACGGACAAACGGTTGCGGTCGGTTTCTAAGTCATTCATCAAACGGCGCGTACTTTCTTGTGCATTTAACAACGTTTCGTAGCGAGATTTGTACATTTCAACGTCATTCACCAACGATTCGACTTCCGTATAATAACGGCGGCGCAATTCTTCGCCATCGCCTTTGGCTTGCAACATTTCGGTGCGCAACGTTTCAACGGCTTCAAAACGCAATTTCCAATCGGCAATTTCTTTTTGAGAAGCCGCCAATTTTGCTTCAAAATCTTTGATTTTAGACACCCCCCCAGTATATTTGGTTTCAATGTCGCGTTTTTCGGTTTCCAAAGTCGCGTAACGCGCACGGAAACCCGTCAATTCGTTGTTGATATTTTTAAATTTCAAATCCCAATCAGCAAATCCTTTCGATTTTTCGGATTCAACGGCTTGAAGTTTCGATTCAACCGCTTTTTTATCCGTTTCGAGTTGCGTAAATCGGGTACGCCAATTGTTCAAATCTTGATTTAGATTCTTAAATTTCAAATCCCAATCCGCAAAACCTTTCGATTTTTCGGATTCGACGGCTTGTAATTTCGTCTCCAAAGCCGCATGTTCTTTTTTGAAATGCGTTAATTGTTGAGAAACTTGATTAAATTTCATTTCCCAATCCGCAAAACCTTTTGAACTGTTCGATTCAACTGCTTTTTTCTCCGTTTCCAAAGTCGCATAACGCGCACGGAAACCCGTCAATTCGTTGTTGATATTTTTAAATTTCAAATCCCAATCCGCAAAACCTTTCGATTTTTCGGATTCGACGGCTTGTAATTTCGATTCAACCGCTTTTTTATCCGTTTCAAGTTGCGTAAATCGGGTACGCCAATTGTTCAAATCTTGATTGAGATTCTTGAATTTGAGTTCCCAATCCGCATTTCCAGAAGTCGAAGCCGTTACAATTGCTTCTTTTTCTT
>JBJOPA010000068.1:0-4837 GCA_046051005.1 Bacteroidota bacterium | reverse complement strand
ATATTTCCTTTGCTCCATGCGTTGAATTCTTGTCCACGAGCGGCTTCGCATGACATGAAATTTGGATACGTTCGATGCAAACCTGTGGGTCGCACAGGTTCGTGCGCGTCCACCATGATTTTATGTTTTGCCGCTTTTTCAATCACTCGATTGTAGTGATTAATCATCCATTGGCTGTCGTGCCATTCGCCTTTTGGAATAATTCGCCCAACGTAACCCGTTTTGATGGTGTTTAAACCAAGCGAATTCATCAAATCGTATGCTTTTTCATAGTGTTTTTCATAACCCGTTGCCGAAGCCGACGTTTCGTGATGGACGATAATGGGCGCGCCTTTTTCGACGGAATATTTTGCCAATTCTTTCAAATTATAGTCGGGGTAGGGCGTTTGAAAATCAAAAACATCTTCTGTCCATTTTCCAAACCAACCTTCCCAACCGGTGTTCCAACCTTCGACTAACACGCCTTTGAAACCATGTTTGGCGGCAAAATCAATGTAACGTTTGGTGTTTTCGGTGGTTGCGCCGTGCTTGCCGCTTGGTGCGGCATTTTGTCCCGACGATTGCGCATTTTGCGTACTCGAATAGTCCCAAGTGGATTTTCCCAAGTGCATTTCCCACCAAATGCCGACGTATTTTGCGGGTTTTATCCAACTTACGTCTTCAATTTTATTGGGTTCGTTGAGGTTCAAAATCATTCTCGAATTGAGCAAACCTGCCGCATTGGGGCAAATCAAAATCGTTCTCCAAGGCGTTTTAAAACCAGATTCTACCGTTGCTTTGCGCCAAAGCCCCGCGCTTGGTACCAAAAACGCAGTAAATTTTTTGGTCGCGTTTTCTAATTTCAACTGCATGGCAGGAAAATTGACCAATGCCGCTTCGTGAATCGCAAGATGCACCCCCCCAGTAGTTCGCATCGCAATGGGCGTTTGAACCGCCTTGAAATCGGGGATAAATTGGGTGGAAATGGCATTTTCGGACGAATATTTGATGCCGTCAATGTCTGTAATTTTACTCGTCGTGTAGTCGTGTTCGTTTGAGTCCCAGTCGCCGGGTTGCCACCACGCCGTGTGGTCGCCCGTCATTTTGAACTCCGAAACTTCTTCCATGACCGTCAATTGTTGCGTTTCGTTGCCAATTTTTGGAAAAATATAGCGAAAACCTACGCCGTCGTCAAAAACTCGAAACACAATATCCAACAAACCGCCTTTGCCTTGAAGACTGACATATAATTCGTTGTAATGGTTCCGAATTTTCGATTCTTCGCCCCAAACGGTGTTCCAAGTTTCGTCCACGCTATTTTTGTTCATTCCATATTGCTTAAAACCCGTCGAAAGATTGCTGCCTTCGAGGAAAAAACCCATTTTTGAAACGCCGATAATGGGTTGTTGATTCAATGCGACCGAATAAGTAGGTTCGCCTTTTTCGGTCAATTGAAACGTCAATTTCAACTTGCCCGATGGCGAGGAAACAACGCTCGTTTGCGCGCATAAACACCCGAAAAGCAACAAAAACAAAACGGATAGATTGATTTTTTTCATTGTTAATTATTATTTTTAAAATATTTAAAATTTGAAATATGGTATATTTTTGATGAAAATGCCCTCAAAAATGGGGCTTATACTGGGGGGGGGCTTTTTTTTTGATAAATTTGACAAAATGAAATTAAAAACTTCTGAAATGTAAAAACAAGCCGCCTTTGCCTTCGTGCGTGATGGAATATTGCACTTGAACGACCATTGTTTTATAAAAAATGAAATCTAAACTCGTTCCGTAACTCCATAAAGTTTTGTTTTGATACGAATTTCGGAGCGTGGCGTTCGGATTTTGGGTTCCACCAACGTCAAAATTTCCAGAAATATTGATTTCAATGGGCAATTTTCGCCAAGCCTTCCAAATCATATATTTTCCTAAATCGGCTTCTTTTTCAAACAATTTTTGTCGCAACGACGACCGCACAAAACCCATTTTCACGCCGTCAATGACATACAATTCGTAGCCCCGCAAATAGTCGTTGCCAAAACCCATGCCGCGACTAAAATTGAGTGGCATGTTTTGGTTGTCCGACAAATCCATGCGCCCGCGTGCATAAAGTTCAAGCGTCATGGTTTTGTTAATTGGAAGATATTGTTGATATGAAACGCTGATGGGCGTATTTTGAACATCTTCATTTTTCATCAAACCATTGCGCGAAATGGACGCAGAAATTGAAAAACCGCTTCTTGGATAAGGGCGAAAATCGCGTTTGTCTAACGAATAGTTGTAGGAAATCGTCGAAACGCGCTGTGAATTTCGTCCATCGCCCAAATAATTGGGATTCAAATCGCCTGCAATGGTGTCAGAAATTTCGATTTTTGAATAACTTAACGTCAAAGAATGCGTTGTGTTGATGGCAGGACGCAAGCGCAAACCGACACTCGCTTGCGTACTTTTAATCATTTGTTGGTCGTCGAATCTAAAAAAACGCAACAAATTGCTGTCTGTTTTGAACCCAATTTCTCGATTTTTGGATTGCGAAAAACTCAACGAACCGCCCAACGTTTGCGATTTATTGAGCGCGGGAAAGCTATAACTCAACCCGATTTTGGGCGTGTAACCAAATTGCGCCATCAATTGTAGCGGGTCGCGACTGCCCGTGAGGTTTCGATGCAGCACAAACAAACCATAATTGATGCGGTCGAGCGAGCGATTTTGTTCCGTCCACCAAACGTTGAAATTGCGGTCGGCAAGCGAAAAAATGGGGACGGGAAGCAAATAAAAACTCTCTTTTACGGTGATTTCAAGCACGATTTGGTTCTTTTCGTCCCAATCTTTGATGTTGACCACCACTTGGTTGAAAAGCCCCGTGTTGAAAATTCGGAGCCGCATTTCGCTGAGTTTTAGGTCTGCAAAAAGGATAGAATCGCCGCGTTTTATTTCCAATTCTCGTTCGATAATGCTAGAACGAGTCTTTTTATTTCCAATTATCTTAATGTCTTTAATCAAAACAAAAACGGCTTCGTTGGTTTTTTCGACCATCGAATCGGGGTTTTGGGCGTTATTTTTTGTCGAAAAAACCAAAAAAATGAAACAAAATACGAAGGTCAGATTTCTTTTTTTCATAAATATCATAAAAACTATGTGAAATGCCGCTGGATACTGGGGGGGGGCATTTTTTTTGAAAAATTATTTTTTTTTATTTTGAATCGAATATTTTATTGCAATTTTACGCAAAATTTTAACGTGATGAATAGAATTTTGTTGTTAAATTGTTTTTTATTGACATTTTTTTTGAGTTGTCGTATGACTAAAATTCCTACTAATTTCGATTGGCAAGGGCATCGGGGTTGTCGGGGCGTGTTGCCCGAAAATACGGTGGCGGCGATGTTGAACGCCCTCACGTATGCCCACGTGCGGACGCTCGAACTCGACCTTGCCGTCAGCCGCGACAGTCAACTCATCGTGTCGCACGAGCCTTGGATGAGTGCCGAAATTTGTACCGCCCCCAACGGAATCAACGCCGAATTGGGCAAAAAAACGAAAATTTTTGACCTCACTTACGACCAAATCAAGCAATTTGATTGCGGCTCGAAAGGAAATGCGCGTTTTCCAGAACAAAAACCGATGTCCACCTACAAACCGTCGTTGCGAGATTTGGTGAACGAAGTGAAGACTTTTTGTGAAAAAAACAAACGAGATTTGCCGTTTTTCAACATCGAAATAAAGTCGCAACCTGATTATGATGGCGTGTTTTCGCCGCCTGTTGATGTGTTTGTGAAAATGGTTTTTGAAGAAATGGAGGCGTTGGGAATCACGGAAAAATGTTGTGTTCAATCTTTCGATACGCGGGCTTGCGAAGCCATTCACCGCGAAAACGTAGGAAAAAACCGCGTTCAAATCGCATTTTTAGTCGAAAATACTGGGGGGGTGCCCGAAAACCTAAAAAAACTGACTTTTCGTCCAGATATTTATAGTTGTTATTTCAAATTATTGCGTAAAAGCGACATCGAAGCCTTACACGCGCAACAAATTCGCGTTGTTCCTTGGACGGTGAACAATTTGACCGACATGCGCCGCCTCATTCGTTGGGGCGTTGACGGCATCATTACGGATTATCCGAATCGAATTGATAGTCTTTTGAAGTAGAAAAAGGATTAAGTCATTTTTTTTTGACTTTTCTGCATCATTTTTGCTTTTTATTTGTTCTAAAAAAAACTTTCAAATGTTTCTGAAAGTTTTATTTTTGCGAAAAATTTTAAAAATCAACTAAAAAAAATAAGACGTAAAAAATGGAGTGGGAAGAAGGGAAGGAAAAATTTATCCAAACATGGGGCGCGTTGGGTACAAATTGGGGCATCAATCGGACGATGGCTCAAATGCACGCGCTGTTGTTGATTGCACCGCAGTCACTTTCTGCCGACGACATTATGTCTGAATTGGATATTTCACGTGGCAATGCAAACATGAATATCCGTCAGTTGATGGATTGGGGCTTGGTTTTCAAGGAGTTGAAAGCAGGCGACCGCAAGGAATATTTCGTTGCCGAGAAAGAAATGTGGAAAGTGGTGAAGCAAATCATCATCAATCGCCGCAAAAAAGAACTCGAACCGATGCTGCGTTTGTTAGACGAACTGAGCGCAGTGAACGGCGACTCGAAGGAAGCAGAAGCGTTCATCAAAACGATTCAAGATATTAAACTTTTTTCATCAAAAGCAGATTCTACGCTCGAAATGCTGGTCAAGGCGGACGCAAACTGGTTTGTTGGCACGTTTTTGAAGCTGATAAAATAGATGATAAGTTGAAAAAAAGCCGTACTTTTGTCCGAGTTTTTAAAAGTTTACGCGCCAAAAAAATCAAATTA
>JBJOPA010000067.1:0-4143 GCA_046051005.1 Bacteroidota bacterium | reverse complement strand
GTGCTTAATTTGTGCCTCATTTCTAATTGTTTTTTTTGAAAAATAAAATTAAAACATATTTGATATTTATGTCGAAAAAAGAAAAAAATATTTTTTCCTACGATGCCGCCATCAAAGAGGTAGAAGAAATTGTAAATCAGTTGCAAGAAAGTACGCTTTCATTGGACGAAATGTCCGAAAAATCGCGTCGCGCAGCCGAACTCATCAAATTGTGTCGCGCCCATTTGCAACAAGTAGAAAGCAGTTTACAAAAAGAATTGACCTAATTTTTTCTAAAATTTTATTTTAAAAAATGCCTTTTTGGGAAATAAAATTCTGAAAATCCGAAAAAAAAGTACCTGAAATGCTAAAATATGTATTGAGAATTTGGTGGACTGGACTGTTGTTGGGAACGTTTTTGATTTGCTTGTTTTTCTATTTGAGGAGCAACGGAAACGATAATTTCGTGAACATCAATGTCAAAACTTCGTTGTTGATTTTATTGGTGTTGACGCTATTTACCGCGCCCTTCGCATTCGTTTTAATCATGATATTGCCGTCGGTCGTCCGTCGCGCCAATACGTTTTCCGAACAGCGATTTCGGAGTGCCTACACGGTGTTGATTGCCGCATTGTTGCCTTCGGTTGCCTTGATTTGGTTCAGCACGGGCGGTTATTTTGGCGCATTGCATCTGACGGAAGCCTTGTTGTCGTCGTTGTTTTTCGCGCTTCCTGCGAGCGCGAGCGCATGGTATTTTTGTCCGCCTCGCGTCGCCGAAAATGCAGTTTGATGTGTAAAAAAAAGTAGAAAAAAAGGCTGTAACCGAAGAAAATTAGTAATTTTGCCGACATTCCTCAAAAGATGAATATTTTTTAAAAATATATGGATATAAAATCAACAGAAACCACCCCCCCCCAGTATCCAGCCAAGCGTACGAACGTTTGGTTGCCTTTGGCGTTGGCGGGTTCGATGGTGGTCGGCATGTTGGCGGGTGCCAAATTGAAACAAGAACCCAATATCAAACGCATCAAAAACACAAGCGAAACGTCCGAATTGAGCGAAAACGAAAGATTCGGAAACGGTAGAATTGAAGAAATATTAAGATATATTGATGCGAAATATGTCGAAAATGTGGGCGACGAAAAGCTCACGGAATCCGCCATTTCGAGTTTGCTTGCCGACCTCGACCCGCATTCGGAATACATTCCCGCCGACAAAGTTCAATCCGTAAACGAAGACCTTGAAGGCGAATTTGATGGCATTGGAGTCAGTTTTGTCATCGTTGACGACACCGTGAACGTCGAAACGCCCATCGCAGGCACGCCCGCCGAAAAAGCAGGTTTGATGGCAGGCGACAAAATCCTAAAAATCGGCGATTCGGTGTTAATGGGCAAAAAACTGAACGACGATTACGTCACCGATTGTCTCAAAGGCAAACGCGGTACGCGCATTTCGCTCGATATTTTGCGCGGAGAAGACAATCAGCAACGCCGTCTTTCGCTCATGCGCGAGCGCGTGCCTGACCGCAGCATCGAAATTGGAACCATGCTCGACCCCAAAACGGGCTATGTGCGCATCAATCGGTTTAGCCAACGCACGTTTCAAGAGTTTTTGACGACCGTTGGAAATTTGGTCGAAAAATATAAAATGAAAGACCTCGTCATTGATTTGCGCGGCAATCCTGGCGGCTATTTGGAACAAGCCGTCGAGATTTTGAGCCAAATTTTTGACGAAAAAGATAAAACCCTCGTTTATACGAAAGGGCGCGAAAGCGAAATGTATAAACAAGAATATAAAAGTACAGGTCGCAATCATTTTGAGATTGATAAAGTGGTGGTTTTGATAGACGAAGGCTCTGCTTCGGCTGCTGAAATCGTGGCGGGCGCGTTGCAAGATTGGGACAGAGGTGTGGTCATTGGTCGCCGCAGCTTTGGAAAAGGCTTGGTGCAAGAGCAATATTCGCTCAAAAATGGCTCGGCTTTGCGGCTCACGGTTGCCAAATATTATACGCCGTCGGGACGTTCCATTCAAAAAATGTATAAAAACAAAACGAGAGCAGAATATGACCGCGAGGAAATTGACCGCCTCAATTCGCCTGAAATGTATTCGTCCGACAGCATAAAAATTGAGGACAAACACGAATATCGAACCAAAGCTGGACGCATTGTCTATGGCGGCGGCGGCATTATTCCTGACTATTTTGTGCCAAAAGAAATGATTTTTCAAAATGAATTTTACTTGAAGGCGGCTCCTTTTTTGAATGAATTTGCTTATAAATTATTGTCGCAAAACAGAAAATCTTGGCGATTTAAGGATTTTGCAGATTTGGAAGCACGCTTGAAAATTAGCGACGCTCAAATCAATGACTTTTTTAAATATGTCGAACGACGTGGTGTAAATCGAAACGGACAAGGCGATGCCGTGCGTAGCGAAGTGCGCCGACAACTCAAAGCCCGCGTTGCACAACAGTTTTTTGGAGACCAAGGGTTTTTCGCCATTTCAAGGCAATCTGACGCTTGTATCGAACGTGCGCTGAACATTTTGAGGCTAAACGACCCGCTCAATTTGCAAAAAACTGCTAAAAAACAGTGATTTTTTCCTAACTTCCTCCTTTTGGGGGGATTGAGGGGGGCTTATACTGGGGGGGGGGCATTTTTAGAAAAATCAACAATAAAATCAAAAATATTATAAAATTTTTGATGCACTTTTGAAGAAATAAAAAAAAATCAAGATGTTTCAAGAAAATTTATTTGCCAACAAAACCGTTTTGGTCACGGGCGGCGGAAGCGGAATCGGGCTTGAAATTGCAAAACAATTTTTGCAATGCGGCGCAACCGTTTACATCGCAGGTCGAAAAAAAGAAAAATTAGAACATGCCATCATGCAATTGCACGCATTGGGCGCGCATGGAAAAAATGTGAATGCCTTCGTTTTAGACATTCGGTCGGTTGAAAGCATAGAAAATTTGGCAGATTTGATTGCGGCGCAAAGCGGTAAATTAGACATTTTGATAAACAATGCAGGTGGACAATTTCCGTCGCCCGCCGAAGATATTTCGCCACGCGGCTGGGAAGCGGTGATTAATACCAACCTCAACGGCACTTGGTTTGTGACCCAAGCGATGGCAAAACGCTTTTTTTTCGCGCAAAAAAGTGGCATTGTCGTGAATATGGTATTAAATAATTTTCGCGGATTTCCGGGCATGGCGCATTCTGCCGCCGCTCGCGCAGGCGTGATGAATTTGACCAAAACCCTCGCCGTCGAATGGGTAAAAAAAGGCGTTCGACTCAATTGCATCGCGCCGGGCATCATCGAATCGTCGGGTTTGGAGAATTATCCACCTGAATTATTGAACGGCATGGCGGCAAAAATTCCGATGGAAAGACTCGGCAGCACCGCCGAAGTTGCCGCATTGACGCTGTTTTTAGCCTCGCCGATGGGCGCGTACATCACGGGCGAAACCATTTTTCAAGACGGAGGCAGTCGGCTTTACGGTGATTTATGGGAATTTTAATTGCATTTTTTTTTGAATGAATATAAAAAAAACCACTCGTAGCGATACGGGTGGCTTTTTTTTGAAAATATTGAAAGTATAAAAATATAAAATTATTTCATGATGAGCGAAATGGCTGCGCCGCCGCCTTCGGCTAATTTTAAATTTAAAATATCTCCTTTTTTAACCGTTATTTTCCGAATGTTGACGGCGGTCGGATTTTTTTGCCAATGCGCATCGGCGGCATCTTCGTAAATCGTAGCTTCGTAAGATTTTCCTTTTTCGAGAAAATCAAATTTCAAGACTAAATTTCTGCGATTTTCGTCGGTAATGGAGCCGATAAACCAATTATTGGTTCCCTTTGCCTTCCGTGCGTAGGTCAAATAATCGCCAATTTCGGCATTCAAAACCTTTGTTTCGTCCCAATCAACTGCCACATCTTTGATGAATTGAAACGCCGCCATATTTTTTTCGTAATGTTCAGGCAAATCTGCCGCCATTTGAACGGGCGAATACAGCGTGACATACAACGCCAACTGTTTTGCCAACGTCGTATGCACTTGGTTGGTGTTGTTGGGGTCGGTTTTAAATTCTTTGAACTGAATGTTGAAAATGCCAGGCGTATAATCCATCGGACCGCCCAACAAGCGCGTAAACGGCAAAATCACCTC
>JBJOPA010000066.1:0-5817 GCA_046051005.1 Bacteroidota bacterium | reverse complement strand
TCTGCCAAAACGATGATGTCTTTGCCATTTACGTCGTACAAGTCCACTTGTGGTTTGATTTCGATTTTCGACGCGCCGTGTGTTTTGTTGAGCCACGCCATGTCAATTTCATTGTCGAAGTGACCGATATTACAAACGATGGTTTTATCGTTCATCATTTCAAAATGTTTTCCTTGCACGATGTTTTTGTTACCTGTTGCAGTAACAATGATTTGCGCACGTGGAATTGCATTTTTCATTTTGATGACTTCAAAGCCGTCCATCGCCGCTTGCAAAGCACAAATTGGGTCAATTTCAGTCACAATTACGCGGCAACCTGCGCCTGCCAACGAAGCAGCCGAACCTTTACCCACGTCGCCATAACCTGCCACAACTGCCACTTTACCTGCCAACATTACGTCGGTTGCACGGCGAATGGCATCTACCAAAGATTCTTTACAACCATATTTGTTGTCGAATTTTGATTTTGTAACTGAGTCATTGATGTTGATAGCGGGCAATGGCAAAGTGCCTTTCGCCACGCGCTCGTACAAACGGTGAACGCCCGTTGTGGTTTCTTCTGAAATGCCACCGATTTTTGCTACCAATTCAGGGTATCTGTCGAGTACCATGTTTGTCAAATCGCCGCCATCGTCAAGAATCATGTTGAGTGGTTTTCCGCCTTCAAAAGCGAACAACGTTTGTTCGATACACCAATCAAATTCTTCTTCGTTCATACCTTTCCACGCATAGACGGGAACGCCCGAAGCGGCAATTGCTGCTGCGGCGTGGTCTTGTGTAGAAAAAATATTACACGACGACCAAGTCACTTCTGCGCCGAGTTCGACGAGTGTTTCAATCAAAACTGCGGTTTGAATGGTCATGTGCAAACAGCCTGCCACTCGTGCGCCTTTGAGGGGTTTGGTTGCGCCAAATTCTTCGCGCAAAGCCATCAAACCTGGCATTTCGGCTTCTGCCAAACGGATTTCTTTGCGACCCCATGCCGCAAGGTTAATATCTTTTACTTTGTAAGGCAATTTATTAGCCTTCTTTGTTGCTGCCATTTCTATTTAATTTATTAAAAGTTTAATAATCAAACTTTATGATTAAAAATTATTTTCTAAAAAACGGCGCAAAGTTACGTTTTTGTCCCGTCTTTTTACATTTCTTTTTCAATTTTTTCGTCACAAAAAAGTAAAAAATAGCGTCGGATACTGGGGGGGGGCTTTTTTAGCACATTTTTATTGACAGAAGAAGTGTAAAATCTGAATAAAAAATCAAATTTCAATACGTTTAAAATTATTAGAGTATGTTTTGAAATTCTGGTTTAAATTTTTTGCTTTTTGTTATTGTTGGTAAAAAAGTTGAGCATCTGTTGTAAATTTGTGTATCAAAATCAGAATTTACTGCTCTATGAAAAAGAATAAAATTAGTATAAAAATTACCCATTTTACAGAACTGACAGATGCTCAATGGGCAAAATTAAAGTTTTTTATTGATACCCAACGTAAAATTAAAAAAGATTTGCGTCAAGTCTTAAATTGTGTGCTAAAAATTACTCGGACGGGTTGCCAATGGCGCAATATTGATGAAAAATACGGAGCGTGGGAAAGTATTTATTATTATTATCGTAAATGGACCAAAGCAGGAATTTGGGGTCAAATTCTTCAACAACTCGTTGAAAATGAACGAATTAGGCAAGGTGTAAGCCCAACTGTAAGTATGGGTGCAATAGATAGCCAATCCGTAAAAATCGTTAATTTCGTGGGGCAAGAAAAAGGCATTGATGGCAACAAAAAAATCAATGGTCGTAAGCGGAATTTAGTGGTCGATGAGTTTGGATTGCCCCTCGCCATTCATGTTTGTGCGGCGAACACGGCGGACGGCGTAGCGGGCATTGAATTACTGCCGACTTTGGCGCAAAATACACCCAAACTGACCCTTCTGTTGGCGGATAAAGCATACAGAGGAACCTTCAACGAATCTGCATTTTGGTGTGGATATGAAGTGGATATTAGCCAAAAACCACCTACCGAACAGCGAGGATTTGTTCCTCAAAAGGGAAGATGGCAAGTCGAAAGGTCATTTGCTTGGCTTAATTTTTACAGAAGACTCAATAAAGATGTTGAAAAAACAGTACAATCCGCTGTCGCATTCATACAAATCGCTTTCATCGCTATCATTTTGAACAGATAGAAAAATTTAATTTCAAAACATACTCTTAAGTTCTCAAAAGAAGTTTAATTTGAAATAAGTATTTGTTATATGTATTTAACTCTGGTTGTAATTCCAGTCAAAATGATGTATTTTTTTTTGAAAAAGATTTTGAAACCATATAATTTAAGGTTTTCTTCAAAATATTCATAAATTATATTGTGATAAAGAAAACCTTTTTTTGAAAAATGCGTAGAAATTATCCATTATGACATTGAAAAAAGCTATATTTAAAATTCCTCTTGACATTTTGGCATTTTTACTTAGGCAAAGTAAAGACGCAGTTTATTACCTTGTCAACGAAGGGTTGCGTGATGATATCAAGACTGCTGTTGATGTCGCATATGCGCATGAACATATTGAAAATGCTTGTTTTTTAGCTCGAAAGTACGAAAATACTGGGGGGGGGGTAATTTTAGACGTAGGAGGAGGGGCTGCTACAACCGCATTGAGATTCTCGAAATATTTTCCTGAAAAACAGGTATATATTTTTGAACCCATTGCATATAGTTTTGATGTTATCAGAAAAACAGCAAATAACCGCCCTGACTGGATTTTAATAAATAAAGCGGTGGGAAGTAAATCTGGCACTTCTAAAATCAATATTTCAAATCGCATTACTGCTTCTTCGTTACTTGAAATGCAAAATGAGGTTTCAGGTTATGAGAGTATTTTAGTGGCGGAAAGAGAAGAAACAATCCAAATTGTTACGTTAGACGAAACTATTGGAGATGAAATATGTGTTTCTGTTTTAAAAATAGATGTACAAGGTTTTGAGTTAGAAGTATTGAAGGGGGCAGAAAATACGCTCAAAAAAACAAGCGTGATTGTTTTGGAAGTTAATAACCATCAGGGTTTCAGAGGTGCACCGACTTATTTTGAAATTGATGAATTTCTGCGTGCGAGAGATTTTGAATTATTTGATTTATACCCCAGTCTTCGTTCTGACGGTCGTTTACAAGATTGGGATGCAATTTATGTGAAACAAAAATAAAAATTATAAAAAAAAGAAAAAAAAAATGGGACTCGTTACAAATGTTTTAAAAATCTTTTTACCTAAAGAGGCTATTTTTCAGCGTGAGCTTAGAAGAATGGAAAGAGATTACCATGTCAATGAATTGCGATTCAAAGGTATGTGGAAACACAAACCCAATAGTGGTGAGTATCCTGCCCCTCATGGTGTGAAGCAGGCACATATTTTAAGTTATAAAGAAAAATACAACATTAATGTTTTAGTCGAGACGGGTACATTTTTGGGTATTATGGTAGATGCGATGAAAAATAAATTTCAACGTGTTGTATCTATTGAAATTGCTGATGGTTTGTATAAACGAGCTAAAAAAATGTTTGAGAATAACTTAAATGTAGAGATTCGGTTGGGTGACAGCGGAGTTGTTCTAGAAGATGTGTTGAAAACACTGAATGAGCCTGCAATTTTTTGGCTTGATGGTCATTATTCGGGTAGTGTTACAGGCATGGCAGATATTGAAACTCCTATTATGGCTGAACTAAAACATATTTTCTTACATTCAGTACAAGACCATGTTATCCTAATAGATGATGCTCGCTTGTTCAACGGGACGCGCGATTATCCTGAATTAGATGAATTAGAACAAGAAGTTAGAAAATATTGGAAAAATTGTTATTTCAAAGTTGACAATGATGCAATTGTCATCTTAAAAAATCATCATTAATTTTATCATTATTTTTCTGAAAAAAGAAAGAGAGCGATACGCAAATTTGTGTATCGCTCTCTTTTTTTAAGTATTATGGGCAAGTAATTGCGGTGCGTACAAAATTGCCAGTATTGTCAATTGTAACGCGCCAACAACTTCCGTTTGGTGATTTAAGAATGATCCCTTTGGTTGCATCATTTACATATACATCACCTTCTGTAACTTCCAGTTTTGCACGTGGGTCGGTTGTTCCGATACCAACGTTACCATTATCGGCAATTCTTAATCGTTCATAACTATTGTAGTTATTGAGGACATCATTTGGATTCCAACCAGTAAAGAAGCGAATTGTACTCTGATAATTTGGTGAAGAAGACCGAATAATAAGACCTCGCCCGACATTTAACAACTGACCGTAGTCTGCTGCATTGTTCACCACGTTATAGCTAGAAGCATGGTGATTCAAAAGGGTGAAACTTCCACTGTTGCCTGCATATAAACGCATGGTTGTGGTGGCAGCAAAACTAGAAGAGGTGTTTCGCATCACTAAAAAGTCTCTATCTTCTACTGCGCCTGTTCCATTTGCTAATTTTTCAATATTCAGATGTGCCGTTGGGTTAGAAGTTCCAATTCCAACGTTTCCGTTATTGTAATTGATGCCGTTTGAGTTATCAAGCCATTGACTTGTTCCTGTCCCTCCTGTTAACGTACTGGCATCTCGAAATGCTAAATTTCCAGTTGCGTCTGCTGCCAATATTTTTGTATTGGCATTGTTAGTGGCTAATCCACCAAAACGAACCGAACCTGTTGTGTGGAATTGGGCTTGTGGCGCAGTAGTTCCTATACCGATATTGCCATCGTTAGTAATTCTCAATCGTTCATAGCTATTGTAATTATTGAGGACATCATTTGGATTCCAACCAGTAAAGAAGCGAATCGTACTCTGATAATTAGGCGACGAAGACCGAATAATAAGCCCTCGACCCACATTCAACAATTGTCCATAATCGGCGGCATTGTTGACAACGCTATACGCAGAAGCATGGTGATTGAGCAAAGTATAAGACCCACTATTTCCCGCATATAATCGCATATTCGTTGTTGACGCAGAACTGTTAGAATTATTGCGAAGCGTCAGAAAGTTTCTATCTTCTACTGCCCCCAAGCCATCGGCAGTTTTTTCTACAGTTAAGTATGCGTCTGGGTTATTCAGACCCAATCCAAATTTTCCATCTGTTTTCAAAACGGCTTTTTGCGTACCGTTTGTTACAAATCTTAAATCTTGATTATTCATTGTTCCTAAAGCAGAACTATTGGTTGTGTTATCATTTCCGTTCAACAGCCAATTGGTACGCGGTGCGTTTTGTGCAAACAAAGCATAAGGAACAGATACCAATTGTTGTGTTCCCGAAAGGGAATAATTGCCATTTCTATTTAAGTCAACTTCTGTTTTCAAGAATTTATTACCCGTTTCCCAAGTAATTGTTGAAAAATTGCCAGATGTAGCCGTACCACCACCAATGGTAAAATTAATGACCCCAAAATTATTGGTCGTTGCATTATGGATCTCTGAATAGTAAGTCGTACCATTTGCACCTTCTAAAACAGAAACACGAAAGTTTACCGCACGGTTTCTTATGACTTCACCCAAACTATCTCTAACGACAGCTTGATAATTGATTAACTGAGGCGTTTGTGCTTTTGCAGAAAAAGCTAGGCATACAAGGATGCAAATCATTAAAAATTGAATGTTTTTCTTCATGATTGACTTAATTTTTAAATTTTGAATGAATAGATTTTTAAATTTTAACAAATTTTAGTGTTTTTGTTGAGTTGTCGCCACATTTTATACGAAGTAAGTAGGTGCCTTCTACTAAAAAATGAACATCAAGCATTCCGCTGTTGGTAACAAAAGTCCCGAAGCTTTTACCGCTAATATCAAATATCT
>JBJOPA010000065.1:0-6948 GCA_046051005.1 Bacteroidota bacterium | reverse complement strand
TCGCGCAATTTTTGGGCAAACCATTCGGCGGTTTTCAGCACATCTTCTTTTCTTTCGGGCTGTGCGGAAATGCTTGGAATGCGCAATACTTCAAACAATTCATCGAGAAAACGCGCTCGATTGGCAGTTAAATATGGTTTTAATTGATCCATAATTTTTTTTTATAATTATTTATTTTACAATTTTTTATAATTTCTCTATGAAATTTTTACAAAAACTTTCATAGAAACGCAACAACGCCAAAACGGTTGCGAAAATACAAACTTTTCTAAAATTGAAACAAAAAAATGCCCCCCCCCCAGTATTTTCCACCGAAAAGTCATTGTTGAAACATGAAATATACATTTTCAGGTATTTATTGATTTATATAAAAAAATATGTGAAAAAAAAGACATGCTATGTGTACAACTTATGCAAACAAAAGTTATGTTTGCATTCACATTTCATTAATATATTATTGAAATTTGTTAAGGATAATCAATCAACTTTATTCAGTAAACTCCGTTTCTAAATCAGTCGAATCTTATGAGTAGTATTTTGTCAAACGAAAATCAAGAAGTTAAAATGAACATGAAAATCGCACCCCACTTCCAAGAAGTGAATCGAATCGTACAAGGTGGATACGAACTCGGCATTGGGCAATTGGTCGCCCAAGACGACGAAATTTCGGGCAGCCACGTCCAGTTGGAAGGCAAAGACTGCCTTTTTTTCGGCAGTTGTGGCTATCTCGCACTCGAACTCGACCCGCGCCTAAAACAGGCGGCAGCAGACGCAGCGATGCAGTACGGAACCATGTTTTCGTCCTCTCGCGCCTACATGCGGGTGAACCTCTACGATGAACTCGAATCGCTTTTCGAGCAAATTTTTGGCTTTCCGTGCCTCGTTTCGGCGACCACAACGCTGGGGCATACGTCGGTGATTCCGACCTTGATTGGGCGCGACGACGCGGTCATTCTCGACCATCAAGTCCATGCAAGCGTGCAAACGATGGTGCAAATCGCCAAAGCAAACGGAACCCACGTTGAGTTGGTGCGACACAATCGAATGGACATGCTCGAAGAACGCATTAAAAAATTGCGTGATAAGCATGAAAAAATTTGGTACATGGCGGACGGCGTTTATTCCATGTACGGCGACCTCGCACCGATGAAAGAAATCGGCGAATTGCTCGACCGATATGACAATTTTTATGCCTATCTTGACGATGCGCACGGCATGAGTTGGACGGGAACGCATGGAAATGGCTATGTTTTGTCGCAAATGCCCGACTTGCACGACAAAATGATTTTGTTGACTTCGCTTGCCAAAGGCTTTGGCGCGTGTGGCGGCGTGATGGTTTTCAAAGACCCCGAACTCCGAAATTTGGTGCGAAATTGCGGTCGTTCGCTCATGTTTTCGGGTCCTGTGCCGCCGCCGATTTTGGGCGCGGCGATTGCTTCTGCAAAAATTCACCTTACGCCCGAGATTGTGGAAAAGCAAGAAAAATTGGCAGATTTGATGCGTTTTTACGTCAAAACGGCGAAAGAATTGCATTTGCCGTTGGTCAGTCATGCCGAAACGCCGATTGGTTTCATTGGCGTGGGACAGCCAGAAACGGGCTATAAAATGTCGAGAATGCTCATTGACGAGGGTTTTTATGTCAATTTGGCGGTTTTTCCAAGCGTTCCCATCAAAAATACGGGCTTGCGCATGACGCTTTCGTTGCATCAAACCCGCGAAACGATTCACCGATTGTTGCACACCATCGCCATTTTGATGGAACAATTGCACGAACAAGGCGACCTTCAAAAAAATGAAATTCAAAAAGCATTTTCGCTCACGGATTGACTTTTTTTTGACACATTTTTCAAAAAAAGCATACCCCCCAGTATATTTTCATTTTTTTTCAAAAAACGTCTTTTGTTCACGCAAAAGACGTTTTATTTTGTTGTTATATTTTTTTTTAGAATAAAATATTTTGTAATAATTTAAAATTGTTTTTTAATTCTAATTTAAATTAAAAATGCAATGGAAAATTAATTTTTATATGTTTTAAATATGTAAACTATTTTTTAACGAATTTATATAATTTTTAATTTTTTAGTGTTAAAATTTTAAAAATACCATTTTTAGAGTACACAAGTTTTAGTGGCGAGGCACTATCTTTGTCACATCAATAGTTATAAAAAATTGTTGACTGCGTTTTTTTCCACGAATCTTATTACAATTTATATTTTTTTAATCCCAATTTAAGCAAATTTGTTAGCATTTTTGTTGACATATATTTTTTTTATTTTTTATAATCTAAAACCAATATTTTGACGAAATCGTGAATTAAACCAATTTCACGATTATATAAAAAGTCAGATTTTGTCAGAAATAAAAACACCGAATTTTACTGCACGTTTTCCAATTTTTTTTTGTTACAGTTTTTAGTTTTTTTTAATTTTTCTTGATTTTTTAGGTCTATTACGAATCTTGATTTTTTGGTATTTTTTACCGCTTTACAACCGATTCTTTTATACGTAATACTTACATTTTAATTTTAATTTATTGAGTTGATTCCATGTTGCATTGTTGAGATTTAGCTACTATTTTTTTTATATTTAAACTTACAACATCTGTTTTTTTTCAAAAAGGGCTACCCCCCAGTATAAGCACCCCTCAATCCCCCCAAAAGGGGGAGGTAAGTTGCTTTTTGTGCATTTTCTATCAATTTTTAAAAATATAATTTCATAATATATTGATTTGTAGTTTTTTATAAATTTTTTTATAAAAAATACAACTTACAAGCCACGTTTTCTGATGAACAAAATTTACATTTTTTTCCTGATTGCAATTTCATTTGCTACGATTGGTTCGGCTCGTTTGTCGGCACAATCGTTGAGTTTGATTGCGCCTGTTGGGTCTGTTCAGGTGGGTGCGCGGGTGGATTTTCCAGTGCGCGTTTCGTATCGCGACAGCTTGACGACGTTGCAATTTACGTTGGCTTTTGATTCCACGAAACTACAATTTGACGGCATTTCGGGCGAGGCGTTGCCCGCTTTTTTCACGATGAGTCAGCCGAGTTCGGGGCGCATCGCTTTTTTATGGTACGACGGCGCAACGCGGGGCGTTCGTTTGGCAGACAGTTTAGCGATTTTTAAAATAACATTCATTGCCATCGGCACGGCAGGACAAACGGCGCGGGTAGATTTTCAGAACAATCCGACGCGAGTTTTGGCGACCAATGCGGCGTTTCAACCCATCGCGGTCAACGCAGTGGCGGGTTCCATTCTCTTAAAAAATCAAAATGCCGTTTTCGATGCCTCGAAAAGCGAAATATACTGGGGGGGGGCATTTCCGAACCCCGTTTCTCAAAATTTGCATTTAAAAATGGGTTTAAAAAAATCAGAAACCTTTGATTTTGAATTTTTTACACTTGATGGGAAAAAGATATTAACGATTTCAAAAAATGTATTGGCAAACGAGGAATCAACGATTTTGAATGTTGAAAACTTGGCATCGCAACAATATTTTTTGATGATTGTGAAGAGTTTGGAAAAAAAAGTACTTTTCCAACAGACGCTATTTAAACTTTAACAATTGGTTTTTAGAACTGAATTTTGAATGATTTTTTTTATCGGAAAACGATTTTTACAAATCAATTTTCTTTTAATTCTTTACAAAATGTTTACCTCCCAAATTCCTAACTTTAAAAATTTGATGACAATGAGACAGTTATTTGTACATTTCGTCCAATGGATTGTGAAAAGTCGTATGGGTCAATTACGCAATGCGTTTGCAATGCTTTTGTTTGTGTTGCCGATGTTTTGTGGTGACGTGATGGCGCAGCAATTTACGATTTCTCAGATTCCAGCGACCGCCGTTGTTGGCGACATTGTTGACCTCGACGTGACGATTTCCAACGCCGATAGCATGGTCAGTTTTCAATATACGCACGAGTGGGACTCGACGCGGATACGTTTTATTGGTCAAAACAGCACGAACCTGCCGAGTGCGTCGGGTTTTGCGGTTTTTCAGCCCCAAGAAGACAAATTGACGGTGAGTTGGAACAATACGAATGGTCGTTTCGACAACATCACGCCTGCGGGCAACGCAACGGCTACGCGGATTATTTACAAATTGCGTTTTTTGATTCGCAGTCTTTCGCCCGCGCCTTGGTTGCGCTTCACGGGCGACCCTACGCCCGTTGATTTGACGCGGTCTGGCGGTCGAAATGTGGTTCCGACGTTCAATTCTTTGGGAACGCCGCCTTTTGTGAATTATGCGGCGTTGAACATCAGCACGATTTCGCAATCGGTGCAGCCTGGACAACAGGTTTGTATTGACGTGACGGCTCAAAATTTCAACAACCTTGTGAAAGCGCAATGGGGCATGAAATGGGATTCGTCGGTGTTGCGTTTCGAGTCGGTTTCGACGGCAGGTTTGCCGAATACGACGAGCATTGCCAATTCAAATTTTAACACCACTCGTGCAGTTGCGAATGGTGAGTTAGGTTTTTCATGGACACCTGCGAGCGCGGGTTCTCGGACGGTAACAGACGGAACGGTATTGTTTAGATTGTGTTTTACGGCGATAGGTGCGAATGGCACTTCTTCGTTGTTGCGGACGTTGAGTTTGACGGATTCACCATTTGAAGTGATTCGTTTTAATGTCATTGATGCCAATCAAAGAGTGCCTTTAACGCCTCAAAATGGTACGGTGACGGTGTCAAATACTGGGGGGGGCGTTCCGATAGTGGGTTTGGGCTTCCTCGCTGACCAAATTTCTGCAACAACGGGCAGCGAAATTGGCGTTCGGATTCGGACGGTCAATTTTCAAAACGTTGCGGCAGCGCAATGGTCTATGCACTTTGATTCTACAAAATTGACTTATTTGGGTGTTTGTCCAATGCCTACGGGCGTTTGCGACGGAACCGAAACATGGGAATTGCCGGGTTTGACGGCGGATAATTTTTTCAGCCCAACGAGTGGGACATTGCGTTTTGCATGGTTCTCTTTGACGGCTCGAAATGTAGCAAAACCAGACAGCACAACGTTGTTTACGATTCGTTTTCGCGTGACGGGCGCGGCTTGTACAAACAGCCCCGTTACTTTCAACGGAACGCCTTTGCGGGTGTTGATAACGGACGAAGCAGGCACCACGCGCACCCAAACTTTTGTGAGCGGCAATGTGAGTGTTCCTTGTTCGGCGGCGGCGATTGTGGCAAGCGGTTCAACGACCAATGCGACTTGTAACGGCGGCGGAAACGGGGCGATTGCCTTGACGGTTTCGGGTGGAACAGGTACGTTTACGTATGCGTGGACGGGACCAAATGGCTTTACTTCGGTGGTTCAAAACCCTACGAATTTACGGGCGGGAACGTATAATGTCGTGATTACGAGTGGTACACAAACCAATAATCAATCATTTGTGATTACAGAACCTACGATTATTTCGGGTGTTCAGACGATTACAAATGTGGCTTGTTTTGGTGCTTCGACGGGTGCGATTTCGGTCGCAACTACTGGGGGGGCGGGTTCTTACACCTATTCATGGACGGGACCGAATAGCTTTACGGCTTCGACTCAAAATATTACGGGCTTGGCAACGGGCAGTTATGTCTTTACGATTCGCGACGGTGCGGGTTGTTCGGTTACATCGCTTCCTCTGTTGGTTTCGCAACCTGCTTCGGCATTGACAGTTGGTTCGCCAACGGTGACAAATGTCGGTTGTTTCGGAGGAAACAATGGTGCGATTTCAGTAGCTGGAACGGGTGGAACTGCGCCTTACACCTATTCATGGACGGGTACGAATGCGTTTACTTCGTCCTCTCAAAATATTTCAAATCTTTCGGCAGGAAATTATACGGTTACAGTGCGCGATGCAAATGGTTGTACGGTTAGTTCGACCGCCATTTCGGTTTCGCAACCTGCGAGTTTGCCCAATATTGGTTCTCCGACGGTTACAAATTTGACTTGCGGCGGCACAACGGGTTCGATTGTGATTGCTCCAAGTGGTGGAACTGCGCCTTACACCTTTGCGTGGACGGGTCCAAATAGTTTCACGGCTTCGACTCAAAATATTTCAAACCTTTCCGCAGGTGATTACACGGTGGTGGTGCGCGATGCAAATGGTTGTTCGATGACTTCGGGAGCCATCACGGTGACGCAACCCGCTTCGGCAGTAAGCATTGGTTCTACTTCGGTGACCAATATTTCATGTTTCGGCGGCAACACAGGCGCGGTGAACGTGACGATTACGGGCGGTGTTGCACCTTATGTTTTCTCATGGACAGGTTTTAATGGATTTACGGCTTCGACTCAAAATATTTCAAATCTTTTAGCAGGAAGTTATACATTAAATATTCGCGATGCGAATGGTTGTTCGATTACATCACAAGCCATTGTGGTGATGCAACCTACTGCGGCATTGGCAATTGGCACGCCGTCGGTTCAAAATATTGCTTGTTTTGGTAATTCGACGGGTGGAATTGTGATTGCGCCAAGCGGTGGAACCTCGCCTTACACCTATGCGTGGACGGGCGCGGGAGGTTTTACATCTGCTTTTCAAAGTGTTTCTAATTTGGCGGCTGGAAGTTATACGGTGGTCGTTCGCGATGCCAATAACTGTACGGTGACTTCAAATTTGATTCCTGTGACCCAACCGACCACCCCCCCCAGTATCGGAACGCCTTCGGTGACCAATGTGGCTTGTGCGGGTGCATCAACGGGTGGAATCGTGATTTCGCCGAGCGGCGGAACGCCTTCTTATTCGTATAGTTGGGCGGGTCCGAATGGCTTTACGGCGACGGCTCAAAATATTTCTAATCTTGCGGCGGGTGATTATGTGGTTACGATTCGTGACGCAAATGGTTGTGCCGTAACTTCTGGAAATATTACGGTTTCGCAACCTACCAATGGCGTGGCGGTTGGTTCTCCAACGGTTGTGAATGTGGGTTGTTTTGGTGGAAATAATGGTTCAATT
>JBJOPA010000064.1:0-2622 GCA_046051005.1 Bacteroidota bacterium | reverse complement strand
TGGGGGGGGACTTATACTGGGGGGTAGCTTTTTTTCGATAAAAATAGAAAAAATAGAAAGAAAGAAAAAGCAAATTGAACAACTCATGCCCTTTTCGGTTTTAACGTTACTTTCAAAATTTTAAAATATTTTTAAAAAATATAAAATCGGAAAACATGGAATTAAAAAATTATTTATCGTTGATAAAATTTAGCCACACCGTTTTTGCGTTGCCGTTTGCGTTGGTGGGTTTTGCGCTTGGTTTGGGCGCAACGGGCGGCGAATTTACTTGGAAAACCTTTGGTTTGGTGTTGTTGTGCATGGTTTTTGCGCGTTCGGCGGCGATGGCATTTAACCGTTATCTCGACCGCGACATTGATGCTGCCAACCCGCGCACGCAGGTACGCGAGATTCCGTCGGGCATTATTTCCGAAACGGCGGCACTTCGATTTGTGATTTTCAGTGCAGTCGCGTTTGTGATTTGCACGTTTTTTATCAATCGCTTGTGTTTTTTTCTTTCGCCTGTGGCGTTGCTGGTCATTTTGGGATATAGCTACACGAAACGTTTCACGTCGTTGTGCCATTTTGTGTTGGGATTGGGTTTGGCGTTGGCTCCGATTGGGGCATATTTGGCGGTGACAGGCGCGTTTGCGGTGTTGCCGTTGCTGTTTTCGGCGGTGGTGTTGCTTTGGGTGGCAGGTTTTGACATCATTTATGCGTTGCAAGACGAAGATTTTGATAGAAAATTGAAGCTCAACAGCATTCCGACACGCTTGGGAACGCAAAAATCGTTGCAACTTTCCAATGTTTTACATGTCATTTGTGGCGTTTTGATGTTGTTGGCAACTTATTTTTCCCAACAAACCCTCAATTCGATGCCCATTTTGACCTATGATTTTAGCGTGTTGATTTGGTTGGGCTGCATCATATTTATTTGTTTTTTATATTATCAACACACCCTCGTGAAAGCCGACGATTTGAGCCGCGTGGACATGGCGTTTTTCACCACCAACGGCATTGCGAGCATGGTCTATGGCGCATGTTTTCTGTTAGATTTTTTTCTATAATTTTTTTATAGTTTTTTAAAAATAATTAAAGAAATTAAAACATTACGGATTTAAAAACTACTTTTGCCTTGATTTTTATTTTTTGAAAGCGTTGAAAAAACTACTTTTTGCCCATTTGCGATACAAAAAAGGGTCGTTATACTGGGGGGAGGTGTTTTTTTGTTGATTTTTTTCCAGAAGAAACAATTTTACTCATGTCAATACTTTTCAAATGAAATTTTCTTCGCTCACGCGCACGCAAACGTTTTGGCTGCTCAATGTGATATTTTGGGTGAGCTATTATACGTATGGTTGTATCTTTTCGTTTAGTTTTCTGTTGATGAATCCCTACCTTCGGGTGGTTGCTTCGGTGTCGTTTATCATTTTGCCGTTGGGTTTGACGGGCATCTATGATTGGTTGTTTCGGTTGTGGGGGCGGTATTATGTTTCTAATATTTGGAAGGTAATTTTAGTGGTTGTCTTTTTTACATACATTTTTTTTGAAATAGATTTTTATTATCGTTTTCACGGATTCTCATTTGATATTAGAATTTTTATCATCAATTTATTCAAATTAAATGATAATCTAAATGTAGGCTTTGAGTGGTTCGGTCAGTTGAGCATCGAGCAGCAGGAACAAGTTTCATTTGGCTCTCAGTTCATAAAAGTTTTGGCGTATATGATGTGGCTGATTACGTATCATGCCGTTCATTATATCCTCCAACTCAACGAAGCGCGCATTGCGCGGTTGCAAGCCGAAGCAAAATTGCGCGAAGCCGAATTGGTGAATTTGCGCGGACAAATGAATCCTCATTTTTTGTTCAACGCCATGAACAGCATTCACGCGCTGACGCTGACGAACAACGAAGCGGCAGGCGAAGCGGTCTTGAAATTGTCAGATTTGTTGCGATATTCCTTGAATTATGGTCAAAAAAATCTCGTTCCATTGCACGAAGAATTGGAAATGGTAGAGAAATATTTGTCCTTAGAAAAAATTCGTTTTGGCAAGCGTTTGCGCTTTAATTTGACGATTGACAATGATTTGTTGCGCGAAAAAGTGCCGCCCATTTTGTTCCAAACCCTCGTAGAAAATGCCGTGAAGCATGGAATTAGTCAACATACTGGGGGGGGCGATATTGAGATTTGGATACGCCGCGAACAGGATTTTTTGTGTCTCGAAATCCAAAATACGGGTCAAATTGCAGACGAATTGCAGGCAAATTCTGGCATCGGCATCGCCAACACGCGCCAACGATTGGAAATGATTTACGGCAATCGCGCCCAATTTTCGTTGCAAAATTTAGACCATCAGAAAGTACAAACCAAAATTTGCTTGCCGATGGAAAGTTAAGGTATTTTAAATTATATTTTTATTTTATTTATAAATAATTGATAATCAAATTTTTATAAAATTTTAAATTTATAAAAAATCTAAACTGGAAAAAAAGTAAAAAAAAAAACGAAAAACGTATTCCGATATTCAAGACGTATTCTATTTTTACGTCGAAATTTAAATATTTCATTTTCTAAAATCAGGGCAACGTTTCATTTGGCTTTGTTTTTGAGGATAGAGAAAGAAGTTTTTATGCTACTTATA
>JBJOPA010000063.1:0-4491 GCA_046051005.1 Bacteroidota bacterium | reverse complement strand
GACTGGTTGTCTTTGCGTTATCAAATCGGTCTTGACCGTTACAACGATGACCGCCGTCGCGTTGTGCCTCCGACTACGGACGTGGGTGCGCAAGTACGTGGTTTCGTCATCGAAGAAAAATTGACGGGTCAAGAGTTGAACTCTAACTTTTTGGCAACCATCAAACCGTATTCCGACAAAACTTGGAGTACGCGCTTGATTGTCGGCAACGCCGTAACTGCTTCGCGTGGCGATGGTTTGAGCGTGCGCGGCGAAGGTTTGAACTCGCCCAATTTCTATGCACTTTCCAATGCTACCAATTTTTTCTATGGTCAATCTTTTGACAAAGAACGGTTGATTGGTGTTTTTGCGGACGCAAGTGTAGATTATGACAATGTCTTGTTTTTGAACGTAACGGGTCGAAATGACTGGACTTCTACGCTTTCATTTGGTAATAACTCATTTTTCTACAATTCGGCATCGCTTAGTTTTGTGTTTTCGGACATCGCGGCGTTCAAAAATGCCATTTCTCCAAAAATCTTTTCTTTCGGAAAATTGCGTTTGTCTTATGCCGAAACGGGCAAAGGAACAGGCGCGTTTTTGACGGATACGTATTATAACGTGCCGGGTACTTTCCCATTTGGTGCGGTGAGTGGTTTGCGCCGTTCGAGCATCATCGCTTCGCCAGATTTGCGTCCTGAACGTACTGGGGGGTTAGAGTTTGGCGCGGATTTGCGCTTTTTCGACAACCGTTTCAACATTGATTTCACGTATTTTGACCAAAGCAGTAAAGACCAATTGTTGTTTGTGCCTATCACAAATGCTACGGGCTATTCGCGTTTGCTCACCAATTCAGGTGAAGTACGCAACAAAGGCATCGAACTTTCAGTGAAAACAATGCCTATCAAAACCCGTGATTTTAAATGGGAATTGAATGCCAATTACACCAAATTTGGCGGCGATGTAGTTTCTGTCGCGCCGGGCATCAGCGAAGTGGTCGTGTATGACGGGCTTCACATCGTCAGCAAATCGGTTCCTGGTGGTAGAGTGGGGGACTTGTACGGTTTTCCTTACAAACGTGCTGCGGACGGCAAAATGTTGATTGGTGCAGACGGTTTCCCGACGGCGGCGATTGGAACGTACCAAAAAGTAGGCAATTCGTTGCCTGATTTTGTGATGAATTTCAGCTCCGCACTCACCTACAAAGGGTTCCGTTTGTCGGGTTTGATGGAATGGAGAAGTGGTGGTGACGTATTTGATTTGAGCTTGCGCAATTCCATTCGCAATGGCATTTTGGCGGTAACAGACCGTCGTCACGAGATGGTTGTTTTTCAAGGAACCAAAGCAGACGGAACACCCAACACAACGCCCGTCGAAATCGAAGGCGAAGGTTGGTATCGTTCGGAAGCGCGTTACAATGGCGTTTCTGAAAATTTGTTGCAAGATGCTTCATGGATACGTTTGAGAAATGTGAATTTGTCATATACGTTGCCAAGTGGTTTGTTGTCGAAATCGCCTTTTGAAGACGTGCGTTTGACGCTCACGGGCAACAATCTTTGGCTCAATACGCCCTATCGTGGCTACGACCCAGAAGGGTTGCAATTTGGTGCAGGCAGCAATGCTTTTGGTTTTTCGGGTTTGGCAATTCCTTCCGTTCGTACTTTCACGATGGGTTTGAGTGTGCGATTTAAATAATTTGATAAAAACCATTTTCCCTTATTTTTTGATGAAAAAAAGCATCCCCCCAGTATAAATGCCCTTTTTTGAGCATTTTTCAAGTTTTTTTTTGAAATAAAAATAAGATTGTTTTAAAATATTTATTTATCCTATTTCCATTTTTTTAGCATTGTTTTTAAAAAAAAGAAAATAGAAATTTTAATAATAAAAAAAGATTTTATAAAATGAAAATACCAATTTCATCTTATTTGAAGACGGGTTTGCTGGGTTTGTCCTTGACGTTGTTTAGTTGTAAAGACTATTTGGACATCAACACCGACCCCACGCGCAACCAAACGCCTACGCTCAACACGTTGTTGTCGGCGGCGATTGAGTCAACGAGTCAAAATACCTACAACATGGGTTTCAGCCATAGCCAAATTGTGCAATACATGTCGGGTGCGGCGGCTGGCGGTGCGGATACACATGCCGAAATCCGATTGTCTGGCGTTTGGACAGGCGTATATTTGTCCGCCATGTCGAACCTAAAAGACCTCGAATCGCGTGCAAAAACGGCAGGCGCACCGCATTACGTAGGCGTTTCGCAAGTTTTGCAAGCCTACAATATGTTGTTGGCTGCCGATGCGTGGGGCGACGTGCCTTATCGCGAAGCATTTAATATTGCCAATATTTATCCCGCTTACGACCCGCAAGAAGCCATTTATAGCGAAATTAGTGCTTTGTTGACCAGCGCATTGAGCAGTTTGGGACAACCCGCAGGTGTATTGCCAGTTGGAACCGACGACATCGCTTTTGGTGGAAAATCTGCGTCGTGGATTAAAACCGCAAACGCCCTTCGTGCGCGAGTGGCGATGCACTACACCAAAAAAGGCAATCGAAACGACAAAATCAACGAAGCATTGAGCAGTCTCGCTACCGCAATGGCTGCCAATACAGACGATTTTCAACTCGTTTACAATGCCCGAAATTTCAATCCGTATCACCAAACGCCTGCACTTTCTAACGGAACGGGCAATTTTAGTATCAAGCATTCGCAGCAATTGATTGATGCTATGAATGGTACAACTTATGGCGTTTGGGACCCGCGTTTGCCTATTATTGCAGCAAAACCGAGTGCCTCAACCGTTTATTTGGGTACTGAAAATGGCTCGGGAACAGGTGGAAATACCGATTTGACAGTAGCCACATGGCATTCTAGAATTGATGCGCCTATTTTGATGATGACTTTTGCAGAGCAAAAATTTATCGAAGCAGAAGCTGAATTTTTGAAAGCAGGCGGAACTACGACTTCAACGGGCAGTTCGGCGGCGGCTTACAATGCTTACATTGCGGGCATCAGTGCAAATATGATGAAATTGGGCGTTGCCGACAGTGCAAGAACGCGCTATTTGGCGGATACCAAAATCGCAGTCACCGCAGCAGGTTTGAAGCTCACGCACATCATGACGGAAAAATGGAAAGCCTTGTTTTTGAATCCAGAATCGTGGGCGGACATGCGCCGATACGATTATTCACCCGACATTTATAAGGATTTGACGTTGCCGCGCAATCAAAATCCACAATTGGCAGGCGCGTGGATTCGCCGCGTGTTGTATCCGCAAGAAGAATTTTCGCGCAACAATGCACAAGTTTTGAAGGTTCAAAAAGCATTGGGCGACAAAGTTTGGTGGGACCAATAATGAAAGAAAAAACAAAAAAATGCGTTCAAAAAAGCCCCCCCCCAGTATAAGCCCCCCTCAATCCCCCCAAAAGGGGGAAAGAAGTAAATTTTTACTAGGAAAATGGGCGAAAAAGCGTTTTTTGTTTAAAATTATTTTTTAAATTAAAATGAATTAAATTTCGATGAAAAATAGAATTAAAATTTTCATATTTATGTTGTTGGCATCGGCGACGGTCGTGAGTTGTTACAAAGACGACAGCTATTTTGACGATACTGCCAATATTACATACAATAATCAACCAGTGCCAGCCGTTTTCTTGAATCCGCTTGATTCGTCGGGCTTCATTCGCGGCGGTCGTGCGCGCATGTATTTGGAATATTGGGCAAAAGACAATGTTTGCGACTCCGTGTATATCTACGCGACTGTTGGCGCAACTCCGCGAACGATTGTGGACAGATTGACCCATAAATCCGCGTTTTCGCAGTTTAAACAAGCCGATACGTTGATTTATTTCTACAACGTTGCCGCAACTGCAACCGCAGGAACGTCCATCAAACTTGATGCGGAAATCGTGACGAAACAAGGCATCAGAAAAGCTACGTTCAACGGTTCCACGTCCACGCGAACGTTCACCGTGCGGTAAAATAAAATGATAAAATAAATTGATATTGATGAAGTGAATTTGCGAATCTTGTATTCGTAAATTCACTTTTTTTTTCAAAAAAAATAGCAATTGGCTTGTTGATATTTGTTTTTTTATTATTTTTACAGGCAAAATGCCCAAATATACTGGGGGGGGGCATCTCGCTTAACAAAAATCTCCCTCGCTGCACAGCGAGGGAGATTTTTTGTCATTAAACTATTTCTAATCCCTGATTACTTCCACTTTGTCCGTATTTAACATTTGATTAAACTTAAATTGATATAAACTAATATCTAAATGAGGTATTATTATATTATCAGTTTTCTCACTAAAAATCTCTAAAATTTGATGGCTATATGGAGTTTTTTTTAAAAGAACAGGAATTAACCAGCTCACCTTAATAAAATCCCCATTGTCAAGCAATACATAACTTGCGTCCATGAACTCTTGTCGAATATCAACAATTGTACGATATTCTTTTAAACGCATAACTTCTTCATAATCAGGTTCTGGTAACGTAATTGAATTTTT
>JBJOPA010000062.1:0-3365 GCA_046051005.1 Bacteroidota bacterium | reverse complement strand
TTTAGATTTTTTTTCGCCAAATTAAATTTTGTATTGATTTTTAACAAAAAACAAATGTGTTTATTTTCTCTACTTAATCCAATGATTATCAAATACTAATTATTTAACAAATTGTAAATATTTAAAAAAACGAAAATTACAGCAATTTTTTAGTTTTGTTAAATTTTGTAAATAAAAAATAAAAATTCGTTTTTTTTTTGAAAAAAATATACAAGATATTAGAAGTCTTTTCTACTTTTGTGTCACTACTACGAAAAAGAAGAAATTGAATATTGAAAGATATTCGTTAAAATCAGAGGAAGGACAATTTTTAAGGTTACAGTTTGTTGAGTTTCACATTATTTTTTTTTGCTTCACAGCTTCTTTTACTATTTTTTTTAAATTCCCATTTTAGTTTTTTTTGCCATGAGGTCTCGTGAAAGACCCCTGCGTTTGGTCATGTTTGACTGAATCTGTTGTGCGAAATTAATATTTTCCTACTTCGTGAAGTAAGAAAGTTTTGAATTAATTATATGTTTAGAATTTATTATTTATCAACTATATTTCACTATTTATTTTTTTATCCACAATTTTTTTAGTTTTTTTTAAGCATCAACATTTGTTAACCAACGTTTTTTTTTAACCAGTCGTGTTGCTCATTTTTTTTATCGCATGATTTGAGACCACGTAAAAAGTAACTCTAAAAGGCATCATGGAAGGACAGCGTAACGAAAAAGAATTTACGAACACCACATTTTCAATTGTTTCATTGGCTCGTTTTTCGAGTCGCTTGTTTTTAGGACTTAGTTTGGTTTCCCTGTTGGCGTTTTCGAGCGCGGCAAATGCAGCAAAACCAAGCAAACCAAAAGCAAAAACGGAAACAAAATCAAAAAAATCGTCGAAATCAAAGACTTCAAAAGTTTCAAAGTCGTCAAAATCGTCGAAAGAAAGTAAAGAAAGTAAAAAATCTAAAAAATCTAAACACAACGAACACCACAGCGCAAGCTACGAAGGCGGCGTAAAACCGCGCAAAGAAATCAACGATTGGTCGGTCGTGCAAGTCGGTTTCAACACCAACGCCACCGCGCAAGTCAATTCTTTGAGACGTAGCATCGTCGCCAGTGCCGAACAATTTATCGGTTTGCCCTACATTTTGGGCGCACGTTCGCCACAACAAGGCTTCGATTGTTCAGGTTTGGTGGGCTATGTGTTGGAACAACACGGCATCGCACTCGACCCAACGGCGCGCCAACAACAATACATCGGCGAGCAAATTCCGTTAGAATTTGTACGTCCGGGCGACTTGGTTTTCTTTGCCGAAGGCAACGAATCGCAAGTTGGGCATGTTGCCATTGTTGCCTCGTTCGACGAATCGGGTTTGACGGTCATTCACGCCACGACCTCACGCGGAATCGTGCGCGAAAACATCAGCAAATCCAACTATTGGATGAAAAAATTGCGTTATGCGTCCAACATTTTAGGTGCATCGGACGTTTCGCATCTCTAAAAAAAATTAAAAGCGGTTTGAAAAAACCACTATTTTCACTTTAAAATTTAACAACCATTAATTTAGCAAGTATGAAAAAGCAAACGCGACACGCTGAAAAGTGTGGCGCGTTTCGCATTTTTAAGCTAACGAGGCGTTGAAACGCCTCGCTAATATAACGGTCGTCCTACGGACTAAAAACAAGTGAAAGTTAGGAAAGAAACCGTAAAAAGTCCCGAAGGGACGGTTGTTATATTAGCGTGGCGTTTCAACGCCTCGCGGCGAACGCACAGCGAAAGCAACAAACGCATTAACCAAACAAAAAATGCCCCCCCCCCAGTATATTTGCCCAAATTATGACTTTTCTGACCATAATTTCCCGTAACTTTGCCGCAAATCTTAGGATTTTACCAATTTTAATTATCAAATATTTTAAAAAGAAAAAATTTTTATGACGAAAGCGACCTCGCCTCGTGTGCCTTTGGTGTCCATCAAAAACATCATGGAAGCCTCCGACCGTCTCAAAAACGTAGCATTTTGGACTCCACTCCAAAAAAACATGAATCTTTCCGAGCGTTTCGATGCCCAAATTTTTCTCAAACGAGAGGATTTACAAGTCGTTCGTTCCTACAAAATTCGGGGCGCATACCACAAAATGAGCCATTTATCGCCTGCCGAACTGCAAAAAGGCGTGGTTTGCGCCAGCGCAGGCAATCACGCGCAAGGCGTTGCGTTGGCTTGCAAAACCATGAAAGTTCACGGCATCATCTTCATGCCGCGCACTACGCCCAAGCAAAAAGTAGAAAAAGTACACTTTTTTGGACGCGATTGGGTCGAAATTAGGCTCGAAGGCGACACTTTCGACGATGCTTATGCCGCCGCGCTACGGGTGAAAAATAGCGAAAATCTGACATTCGTACACCCTTTCGACGACGAACGCACCATCGAAGGGCAAGCCACCGTCGGACTCGAAATTCTGAAAGACATGCCCGCCCAAACCTCCATAGATTACGTTTTTGTCGCCATCGGCGGCGGCGGATTGGCAAGCGGATTGGGCAGTTTTTTGAAACAAATCAAGCCCGAAACCAAAATTATTGGCGTAGAAGCGATGGGCGCGCCCGCCATGAAAGAAAGTTTGGCGGCAGGAAAAGTCATTACGCTTAATGAAATTAACAAATTTGTGGACGGCGTGGCAGTCCAGCGCGTCGGCGAACGAACGTTTGACATTTGTCGCCATATTCTCGACGATTTGTTGCTCGTGGACGAGGGAAAAGTCTGCTCCACCATCTTGGAACTCTACAATCAAGAGGCAATTGTGGTCGAACCTGCGGGGGCAATCACCGTCGCTGCGCTCGATTTGTATAAAGAAAAAATTAAAGGTAAAAACGTCGTTTGTGTCATCAGTGGCGGCAACAACGACGTGACGCGCATGGAAGACATTAAAGAAAGAAGTTTAATGTACGAGCAACTGAAACATTATTTTCTCATCACTTTTCCGCAACGAGCGGGCGCGTTGCGGCAGTTTTTGAACGAAGTATTGGGCGAAAATGATGACATTACACATTTTCAATACATCAAAAAAAATAATCGCGAAAACGGACCCGCCATCATCGGCATCGAACTCAAAGACCGCGCAGATTACGACCCGCTCGTGGCACGTATGACCGAAAAAAATATAGAATTTAGAAGCATAAATAACGATTCTATTTTATACGAATTGTTGATTTAAATCTTTTTTTTGAAAAATTATTGAAAATTGGCGGCTGTTTTTGAAAAAATTGTACTTTTGGAAAAAAATAATTGACCACCTAAAAAAAAATATATGATGATGAAAACCTTGATTTTTGCTGCCCTCACATGCGCGAGCGTAGGCGCAGGCATCAGTTTTTGGAAAAACAAA
>JBJOPA010000061.1:0-4818 GCA_046051005.1 Bacteroidota bacterium | reverse complement strand
AGCATCGGTTTTTTTTCCAAAAATCTGAATAGGCAAAGTGGTCTGAAACGAAGTTGTCACATCGTCTTTCACATTAAACTCTTTTTTCACTTCATCGCCTTTGAAGTCGTCGGGCAAACCGCGCATATCGCGGTTTATCGCGCCAGGGTTTAGGCTCCAACCCAAACCCACCCATGAGGCTTCCTCGTCCATGCTCGAACCCGCACGATATGCCAAATTGATGGGATAGCCACCCACATCTAACAACGGAATATTATACGAAAAATCGCCCGTGAACATGTCCACCATGTCGGTCGTTCCACTGGGCTGAAAACCGTGCGCCTCTGGTTGGCTCGGCCCGCCCGTGAGCGCATATGCCACCGTAGGCATCGCCGTCTCGGTAAGCATCAAAACCGCCAGCAACAACGCCAACCGACGTGCCACCAAATGCCGAAATCTATACGTTAATTTCATATACTTTATTTTTATTTTTTATTGTTGATTAATGATTTAGTCTTTTTAATATTTTATAACTTTATATTGGGTGAACGATTCATATCATCTTTCCTAAAAACAAACCGAATTGAATCACTGCCCAACAATTGATTGTCAAAAACCAACGTAAAATCGGTCTGCATATTGGGTTTTTGCTGCCGCTTGGGGTCGTTAAATCCTAACATGAATCGGAGTTTGTTCCCCACTCCACCCGATTGCTCAAAATGATATTTCAAGCACGACATCGTGTCACCGCTCGCCACCAACTTGATGCCCGATTGCATACCAAAGTTGAAATAGTCCGCAGTCTTACTCAACTCCGTTTCGCCTACTTTTCGCCGAATCGCCTGCTTGATGCCCCCCCCCCCAGTATCAGAGAGTTCCAACATGAAATATTGCATACCCAGATAGTCCGTCAGCGTTTTTTCGGTGGGCGTTTGTCGGGTTTCTCTGGCAACCACATAATCCAACGGTTCGTAGGTGCAAGTCCACACAAAACCCGCGCCATTGGTTTCTTGCGTCAATCCATTCTTGGGGTCGCTCATGTAGGCGCGATAGCCCGACGGCGAAACATTACCCCCACAACCCCACGCCAATAGCAAAAAAGCAAAAAATGAACAGTGAATCGTGAAGATTTTTTTACTTAAAATTACGCGCTTGTCACTCATTGATTTTTCTGTTTTTTTCTACGAAACGGAAGCGACAACGTGCGCCCGTCTTCGGCATGAATGATTAAATAATACATTTCATTGAATCGAATTTTTCCCAAATCTTTCATCGCCAAACTAATCGGGTTAATGCCGCGCTTCATGTCCATTTGCTTTCCCTCGAAAACCGTTTCATTGCCCCGCGCCACAATCGAAAAATGCAATACCGTTTGCGTAGTCTGATTGTCATAAACAAATTTCAAACTATCCGTCGGGCTGCAATACGTACCGTCTTCGGTCTCTTTCACCCAACAATAGCCCTGCATTTGAACCGTCGGTTGCTTCGTTTCGGTCTTTTCAAGCGTAAAGCTCCAAGCCTCCGTCGCACCCAAAAAGTAACTCCCCGAATAGGCTTGCACCTGCCAAGCATAGGTTTTATGCGTATCAAGCGGCATCGCCGTCGCAGGATAAGCCAATAAAGTAGATGAAATGCCCCGCTCGTTGACCAACAACGGTTGCGTCCGCAATGCTTCTTGCGGCGATTGCCCTTTGCCGAGTTCCGCCAATTGTAAAGCGTATTCGATGTTTTCAATTTGCATCGGCAACGGTGGTCTCCAAGTCAACAAGGGTCTATTTTCCAAAACGGTTCCCTTGTCCATCGGAAACACCAACGCCGGCGGAGCCATCGGCTTGATGTGTTGCTCTTGGCAATTCGCGCCCAACACCTTCGCCTTGTCTCGAATGGTATAACAAAGCACATAATCGCCAAAAGGCAATCGTCCCGTTTCTTGGAGGACGTTCCCAAGCGGGTTATTGGCATAATTGATTTGCATCTTGGCGCGCAAATCCAACGGAAGCGGATTGATGCCCACTTGCCAACGTAGGCTCGACGTAGAACTGGCAGTCAAAATGAGATTTTTGTTTCTGTCTTCCAACTTAATCTCCAAACTTCCCTCCAATGCAGCCGAAGTTCGGTTGTTGACCATGCCTTGCCACAATTGGTCTATAAAAAATTGCGGATTGCCCATTGACAATGGACTAATCTCCAATGCCTGCGCCCGAAGCGACGAACCAAAAAGCATCGAAACAGCCAATAGGCAACCAAGTAAAATATTTTTTTTATTTTTCATATAAAAAATTGAATTGATTGTGAAAAACGAATCCTGAAAAAGTGATTTTTAAAAACTAACGCGAACAAATGATTGTCCCGATTGAATGCGAGTCGGTGATGGCGCATCGGAAAGTCGAAACCGCACATTGTGCAACACGCCGATTTGCCAATTGCCCCAATGAAGCCCCCCCCCCAGTATGCAGCCGATTTGTGGGTCGTTATTCGCCGTCGAAACCGTTTGAAACCGCGATGGAGCAACATATTGTCCGCCCAACGACCCATAAGCACTGCCTCGCGTGCCACCCAAATCGGGCAATTTGAAAGTGCGTTTGAGTTCCAATTGACCAAAGCCTTGCTGAAATCCGCCATTCGACCAACCGAGATTGCCCGTCATTTGCGCCGTCCAGCGTTGCGAAAACAACAAATGTTGTTGCAAGAATAAATAATTTAATTGCTGTTGTGTCTGCACCGTTTCCACGCGCTGCAAATGGTTTACGTTGGTGAGGCTTAACAACGAAATCCATTTTCGTTGTCCACGCTCCACCTGTATTTGATGCGTTAAAGCATACATATTATAGCGCATCGCAAAAACTTGCCCGTTGGACCGAACAAAATAATATTGTGGCATCACCTGCACACTCAAATTGTGTTTGGGCAAATAATTCCAGTTTCCATGCGCAAAAAACGCCGTTTGATTCACGGGCGGAGCCAGCGCGTCGGGGTCGTTGTTCGCGCCAATTTGCTTATCAACGCCGACTTTAATTTGCAACGTTCTCCATTTTTTAGCAATTTCTAACTTCCCAAATTGCCGATTGTTAAGCAAAAACGGGTTGCCCAACGTCTGAAAAGCATCGCCGACCATTCCGTAGGCAACGGCGCACTCAAAACCCATTTTTTCGCCAATTTGTGGCTTCAATTGCACCTGAAAGGCACTAAAATCAGCTGCTTTTTTCGGCGAATCGTTTCGACTATACAAATCGCTGCCCCCCCCAGTAAAAAGGTTGCTCGCGATGTCGGCGACGCTAAAACTATACGCCACATTGCCTTCCAACAAAAAATATTTGGTAAGCGGCGTTTGAAAATTAGCTGCCACGACATCATTGATTTTGCTGCGTTGTCGCGTGCCAAACTGCCAAAATTGTTGCGGACTCGAACCATTGTCAATGACCCGTTGAAGGGTCAAATAAAACTGGGTCGAATCGCTTTTGGTATGCCAGCCACTTCGATAAAAATAAATATTTCGATTAATTTGATTCGATACATTGGCATCGGTGAAGCTACCTACGAATAGATTAGACAAATTTTGCCTGCCCACCGCCACTTCGTTATAAGTATTTTTAATGCGTGTTTTCACTTGGAAACCATTGATGCTGATGTTTTGGGTCGTAAAATCGGAACCGTCCACGTAAAAAGTTCCCACTTTCACGTCTTTCAAGATGTTCATCACTTTGTCCAATCGTTTTTCGTTGGGCAAGTAAATGGCGTTTCGGATTTGTTTTTCAGCGTCTTTTCCCAATCGTTCTGCGCTGTACACTTCGGTTTCGAGGCGACGTTTGAGCTTGTCCGCCGTTTCCATCGCTCTGCTGTTGAAGCGATAATATTTCATCAATTCTTGATATTGAAGTTTTGCTTTGTCGTAGTTTGCCTTCGCCGTTTCGAGTTTTTCGAGTTGAAGCGAATCTTTCAACTGCAATTTTCCAAGCCCACGAAGCGAATCGAGTTGATGGTCAATTTGTAAATATTCTTCTTTAAAACTTTTTTCATTGACGACCTCGTGCAAAACGTCCCAATTGAGTTTATTTTTATAGGCGAGTAATTCTTCTTTCGACCATTTTTTCATTTGGTCGCTCAAAATTTGTTGTCGCAAGGCTTCTTTTTTCTTTTCGAGGTATCGGTTATAGTCTAAATTTACTTGAAAAGTACTCAAATCTTTTCGCCAATTTTCGTTCTGAAAAACGGTTTTGGCAGCCAACGTAATCGGAATATCAAAAACCGTTACCGCCACATTCGCGTCCAAACTGGTGTACAAATAGCTGCCCGAAGTGCCATAAGCGAGGCTGTCACCGTCTGTCCAGAGGTTCGTCAGACCAATATTTACGCGGGGTTTTTGTAATTTTTTACTTGGAAAAACATTATTTTCTAACGAATTTAGCGTTTTTAAATGATTTTTGAAAGTGGTTTTTGCTGCTAAAAACTGCGTAAAATGGCTATTCGATAGCGCATTTGAATCGCGTTCCAACAAGCGCACGCCCTGCCCAAACAGACATGGGATGGTCAGCCATTGAACCCAACAAATGATGAACAAATAACGTACTTTTATAGCAAAATAGACAGTTTTACCTACGTCGCAGGGCGACATACAGCGTTTAGCTCGCTGAAAAGCAGCAAGTTTAAATAGGGAAAAATGGAAAAAAACAAACAAATTAACTGGGCAGATGAAGTAATGGAACCCAATTAAGCGCACGGTTTAGCACCATGAAAAATCACATAACAGTAACGATTTTTTAAACAGAGAAATAATGACACATTTTGATACACGCAGAAAAAGTAAAATCACAGAATGACTACAAGAATCTAAAAATTTAG
>JBJOPA010000060.1:0-12128 GCA_046051005.1 Bacteroidota bacterium | reverse complement strand
TTTAAATTTTTAAGCTAAGTAACAAAAAGTTTACATTTTTTTCAAATTTTTTTTAAGTTTTATTTTTTCAAAAGAGGGGATAAAAAATAAAAAAGAGATGTAAAAAGTCATCTACAATTTTTACCAAAAAAAGTAAGAAAGATGAACAAAAAATATACAGCTATGAAGCAGCGTACCGCTCAAAATTTTTTGATGTTCGTGATGTTGTGTTTGCCCGTGTTTGCGATGGCGCAACTCAACGTCAGTATCGCTCCACAACAACCGACGTGTAACACCTACACCAACGGTCGTGCCGTAGCAACGGTAACTGGCGGCACTGCGCCGTATTACTTCGTTTGGAGTACGGGTCAACAAGGTGCTTACAATGTTCACGAAGGCATCGGCGCAGGTAACTATTCGGTGACCGTTACAGATGCCAACAACGTGTCGCGTGTGCAAACGTTCACGGTAGGTCAGCCGACGGCGGTTCGCGTTTCGGTGGCTTCTGTGGGTGGCGCGTGCGGTGGCGCGGGTCAAAATCATGTTGCGACAGCAACGGGTGGCACGGGCGCACACACCTACGCATGGAGTACGGGCGCGAGTGGCAACACCCTCGTCAATCCTGTGGCGGGTGGTTATTACGTGAGTGCAACCGATGCAAACGGCTGTCAAGCGGTTACATTTGTTGATGTTCGGGCAGCTTTGCGCGTGGTGGCAGAAGGTTTGCCCGTGCTTTGCGGCGGCATGTGCGATGGTTCGGCTAACGCTCAGGTCTATGGTGGTTCGCCTCCGTATCAATTTTTATGGGATTTTCAAGGTCGTACTACGCAAACGATTGGTCCATTACCCGGCGGTAGTTATACGGTGACGGTAACGGACAGTCGGGGTTGTGTACGCACTTCGACAACGGTGGTAGATGAACCTGCGCCGTTGGCACTTTCGTTGACTTACACAGGCGATGTCTGTTCTGGAACAGCAGGCGCACGGGTGCAAGGTTCAAATGGTCGCCCGCCTTATCGCTATCAATGGAGCAATGGCGCGACCACACAAGCAGTTACGAATTTGGCAGCAGGAACTTATTTTGTTACTGTTTTTGACATCAATAACTGTCCAAAAGATACGACGGTCATCATCAGCAATTCTACATTAGCCATCAATGCAAGTCGTACAAACGCACTTTGTAGCGGTGTCAACAATGGTTCTGCAACTGCCAATGTACCTTCGGGCATCGGACCTTATCGCTTTTTGTGGAGCAATGGCGCGACCACTCAAACGGTATCGAATTTGGTAGCGGGTAGTTATAACGTTACAGTTACAGATGCAGCGGGTTGTGTACGCACGACAACGACCATCATCGAAAATACGAGAAGCATTGGTGCCAGTGCCACAACTTCTAATACAAATTGCGGCGCAAGTACTGGGGGGGCATCGGTGACGACGACTGGAACCAGTGGAACCGTGAGTTATTTGTGGAGTACAGGTGCAACGACGGCAAGTATTTCGGGTGTCCCTTCTGGAACTTATCGAGTGACGGTGACAGATGGTGGAGGTTGTCAAGCGGTGGTGAACAATATTTCCGTCAACTCGACGACTTCGTTTAGCATCACACCTGTTGTCGCCAATGCGGTTTGTACGGCTACGAATGGTTCGGTTCAATTGTCAACTACGGGCGGAAACGCGCCTTACACTTATACGGTCGGTGCGGTTAGTAACACAACTGGTACATTTGGAGGTTTGACGGCAGGTAATTACAATGTTACCATTCGCGACAATGCGGGTTGTCAATCTACGGCTACTTTCACCATTGGTCAGACGAATAGCACGTTGAACGTGTCGGCTGCGCCAACCAATGCAGCTTGTGGATTGAACAACGGACAAATTCAATTGACCACCACAGGCGGTACTGCGCCTTACACTTATACACGCGGTGCAACGAGTAATACAACGGGTTTGTTTACTGGATTGGCTACTGGAAGCTATGATTTTAGCATCAGAGATGCCAACGGTTGTACGAATACATTGAATAATATTTCGATTTCGGCTTCGCCAAATACCTTGACGGCTTCCGCTACGCGCACGAGCGCAACTTGTGGACGTGCAAACGGTCAATTGACAGTTGTCGGGTCGGGTGGGGTAGCTCCTTACACCTATCGCATTAGCGCAACAATTTCAAATACGACAGGTCTTTTCAATACATTAGATGTAGGCAATTATATTGTACAAGTCACTGATGCGTTGGGTTGTACCTTCTCAACACCTATCCAAACGGTGACAAATACTGGGGGGGTGTCTGCGGCTATCGGGATTTCGCCTCAAAGCTGTACGGGTCAAGACAGTGTCCGCATTCGTTTTGTTGACCAATCAACGGGTGCGCCTGTGGCGAGCCGTGCATGGTTGTTCAGCAATGGAACAACTTCAACGATTGCTTCAAATGATGTTTTGTTTACATCACCAACAGGTTCGGCGCGTTTGATTGTGACGAGCGCAGAAGGCTGTACGGATACGATTACTAGAAATATTGGGGTTGATGTATTGAGAATTACGATTAATCGCGATACGGTTTCTACTTGTCAAGGCGCGACAACTTCTTTGAGCGTCCGAAATGACAATCCAAACAGTACCCCCCAGTATAGCTGGACGGGTCCTGCCAATGTTGTGATTACAGGCGCAAACTCTGCTTCGCCTTCGATTCGTCCGACTACGGCGGGCGTATCGAATGTAATTTTGACGACCACAAACGCATTGGGTTGCGTTCGTCGCGATACGATTCCTGTTCGCGCTGTTTCTTCTGCGCCACTTGACCCTGCTTTGGTAACGTCTCTTCCAGATTGTGCAAATGGTTTGCGTTTGACGTTGACCAATGCCAATGCAAACGGTGGAAATTATCGTTGGGTGATTGGGACGGATACGATTTCGGCAGCTAATCCAACTTACACATTCCCTTCAACGGGAACTTATAACGTGCAGTTGATTCCAAATGTAGCGTGTTTAAGCCCATTAACAAGACAAATTACGGTTACATCTGGACCCGTTGTGAGTGTTGATGCAGGACGAGACACCGCAATTTGTTCGACTGCAAATCTATTGTTGCGTGCAACTGGAAACGTTGCCACCACCTACACGTGGTCGCGTGATAGAAATTTTGCAACGCCCATCGGTTCAACGGCAAACGTAAATGTCTCTACGGCAGGCAGAAATCAAACCTATTATGTCCGTCTTACAGATGGACGTTGTACGGCGATTGACAGCATTGTGGTTTCTAACGACTCGATTCAGATTCGTCGCGACACCGCGATTACGCTTTGCGCAGCTGGCTCGCGTCAAACTACTTATACGAGTGGTATCGCAACTGATGTGTTGACTTACCAATGGACGGTCAGCAACGGCTTGACCGTGACGGGCGCAACCACCAATTCGCCTACGGTTTCAGGAACTGGGGCGGGCATTTTGACGGGCATCATTCGCAATCAATCGGGTTGTACGTTGCGCGATACCATGCGCGTCAATTTCACCGATTTGAATACAGCATTTACGGTAAAAGCTACGCCTGATACCATTTTGAAAGGAGAAACATCAGACTTGCGCGTAACGCCAGAAATGATGGGTTGGACGTATAAATGGACACCAATGGCAGGATTGAACAATCCAAATGTTGCCATCACAACGGCTCGACCAGACACTTCCACCACCTATTCGGTTCTCGTGACCGATAGAAATGGTTGTTCGGCAACGAAATCTTATCGAATTACCGTGCTTGATGCGGTTTGTGCTGAGCCTTTTGTCTTTGTTCCAAACATCTTTTCACCAAATAGTGATGGGGTGAATGACAAATTTTATGTACATAGCGATTATGTTTCTGAATGTACGCTCATCGTTTACAATCGTTGGGGTGAAGAAGTATATCGCGTTGAAAAAGAAGCGCATATGTACGATAAAGGTTGGGACGGTGTCCACAAAACATTGGGCGTTTGCCCAGATGTCTATGGTTGGTACGTAACTGGAAAATGTAGAGAAGGCGAAACGTTCTTTATGAAAGGAAACGTGACCGTGATGAAATAAAAAAATCATAAAGTGAGCTAAAAAAAAACCTTCTGTCCGATTGGATAGAAGGTTTTTTTTTATGGTTTGAAACAGCGATGGACGATTAAAAAAATATCAACGCAAGACATGGAAAACGTATTTTTTTGAAAACAAAAACGTTTTTTTAAATAAATTAACAAAAACAATTAATCCAAACCTTGCATTTTGACGAGTTCAAAATATTTTCCTTTTTGGGCAATTAGTTGGGCGTGTGTGCCTTGTTCGGCAATTTTTCCGTCGTCTAACACCACAATTTGGTCGGCATGGCGAATCGTGGACAAGCGGTGCGCAATCACAATCGCCGTTTTGCCGCGCAACAATTCGTCCAAAGCGGCTTGCACCAATTGTTCGCTTTCCGAATCGAGGGCGGAAGTGGCTTCGTCCAAGACCAAAATTTCGGCATTTCGCAACAATGCCCTTGCAATGGCGATGCGCTGGCGTTGTCCGCCCGACAATTTATTGCCTCTGTCGCCAATATTTGTTTGGTATCCCTTTTCGGTTGACGAAATAAAATCGTGTGCATGAGCAGCGCGTGCGGCATTTTCAATATTTTCTTTGGTGACATCTTCCAAGCCAAAGGCGATGTTATTGTACAACGAATCGTTAAACAACAACGCTTCTTGGGTGACGACGCTGATAAATTTTCTTAAATCTTTTATTTTAAAATTTTTGATATTTTGATTATCCAACAAAACTTCGCCCGCCGTTACGTCTTGAAAACGGGGCAACAAGTCTGCCAACGTTGATTTTCCCGCGCCCGACGCACCCACGAATGCGTAAATTTTTCCCTTCGGAATTTCTAAATTGATGTTCTCCAAGACGTTTTTGCTGTCGTTATATTTAAAAAAAACGTTTTTGAAGACAATTTTTTCTCTAAAAAACGGCGACATACTGGGGGGGGTGTCCAAAACGAGTGGTTGGGCTGGATTTTGAATGGTTTCTTGCGCGAGCAATATTTTGTCAATTCTATCCATCGCCGCTTCGCCTTTTTTGATGTTGTAATAGGCTTGTGAGAACGCCTTTGCAGGTTCGATAATGGTGAAAAACGCATATAAAAAAGCGATAAACCCTGCGCCGTCCATTTCATGCGCTTCCACGCGCTTGAAGCCCAGCCAAATCAAAACGCTGACGACCACAATCCCCAAAAATTCGGTCATCGGTGACGACAAATCGCGCCGCCGCAATGCTTTGATTTGAAGACTGCGAAACGCATTGTTTTCTTTTGCAAACTTATTTTTCTGATATTTTTCTGCATTAAACGCCTTGATGACGCGCAAACCCGACAAACCTTCTTCCAAAACGGCGGTCAATTCGCCCAGTTTTTCTTGGGCTTGTGCCGATTCTCGTTTCAACCGATTGCCAATTACACCGATGATGAGGGCGGTAAAAATGAGCAAAACAAAGACAAAACCCGTCAATTTTACGCTAATCGAAAGCATAATTGCCACCGAACCGAGAATCAACAACGGCTCGCGCACAAGGGTTTCCAACACATTCAACACGCTCCATTCAATTTCCAAGACATCGGCAGACACGCGGCTCATCAAATCACCTTTTCTTTCATCTGAAAAATAACTTAATGGCAACCGCAACGTTTTGGAAAACAAATCGGCGCGCAAGTCGGCAACAATGCCCGTCCGAAGCGGCGAAATATGGTACAATGCCAAGTAACGAAACAAATTTTTGAAGAAAAAAACCACCACAATGCCCACGCAAGCCGCAATCAATGAAGATTCTTTGCCATAAGTATTCGCCAAAAAACCGAGTTGATAATAGAACCAATCCTTGAAAGCACCGATATTCAACGACAATTCAGGCTTCGCAACGGGCGGAATTTCAAGCCCAAAAAGGATTTGTAAAAAAGGAATCAACATCGGAATGCTGACCACCGAAAACAAAACCATGAGGATATTGAAGACCACATTTGCCAAAATATGGCTGCGATAGCTGGCAAGATAGGGAAAAAGACGACGGATAACTTTCATCAATTGAGCGATTTTTACTACAAAAACTAAAAAATGCGCCGCAAAGGTAAGTTTTTTTTACGCTTGTCGCGCAAAAATGATACCCCCCAGTATAATTTCAAAAAAATGAGGGTTTTCTAAAAATCGCACATTTTTTTGGGTATCTTTGCGGTTTATAATATTTTAAAAAAGAATAATGAATTACGATTTAGAAAAATTGACCCTCCAAGTTTTTGAAAAATGTCGAGAAGCGGCGGCAGCAATTATGGAGATTTACGAAAATAAAAGTTTTGAAGTCATCGAAAAAAGTGACAATTCGCCTTTGACCACCGCAGATTTGGCATCGAACCAAATTTTATGCGATTTTTTGCAGCAATTGACACCCAATATTCCGATTATTTCGGAAGAAAATGCCCATCAACCCTACGAAGAACGGCAACATTTCGACTATTGTTGGCTCGTTGACCCGCTGGACGGAACCAAAGAATTTGTCAATCGAAACCCCGAATTTTCCATAAATGTTGCCCTCGTTTTGCGCACGCGAGCGGTGGCGGGAGTCGTTTTTTCGCCTTGCGAAAACGGCGGTTACATGGCTTGGGAAAATGGTGGAAGTTGGAAATGCTTTGATGAAAATACGCAAAATCGTTCAAAAATGAGCGTTTCAACCTATTCTCCTACGCAAAAAGGATTGAAAATACCGATTTCAAAATCGTATTTGAATGACAGCACACAAGCCCTTTTATCGAAATATGATGCGCCCGAATTTTTGAGAAAAGGCAGCGCACTCAAATTCATGTTGCTCGCCGACGGTCGCGCCGACGTGTATCCGCGCATCGGCACGACGATGGAATGGGACACCGCCGCCGCGCAAATCATCATCGAAGAAGCAGGCGGAAAGTTATTGCAACTCGAAACCTTACAACCCGTCGTTTACAACAAAGCAGACTTGAAAAGCCCAAATTTTATCGCAAAAGGGAACGAAATTTAACATAAAAAAAAAATTTTCAAAAAAAAGTCGAAAATAACATCATAAAAATGCTATTTTCGACTTCGGATACTGGGGGGTAGCCTTTTTTGATTTTCTTATTTTGAAATCATGCCATTGGCATAAAAACCGACATTCAAAGAATCTTTTGGAGCCTTTGTTACACCGTCAAAAATCAACATACGGCTTGGATTGTTGGTTCGGGCATCGAAAACATACAAGTTTCCGTCTTTTCCAACCGACATTCCATAGATATTTGTAAAACTATTGCTACGCAAATAACTGGTCAAATCTGTCGTCGCCGTTCCTGAAATTGGAAAGCTAAAAACTTCATTGTTTTGCACCATCAAAAATGCACTTCTGCCGTTTGTTGGAGTCAAATTTGAAGCGGGCGTAGGCAAATTTTTGCTAAATTCGACGGTTGTTCCGTTGATCTTAGTCAATTTTGCGCCATCATTTGGATACCAAACCGAACCCGAAGTCACCCACACGCGACCCGTTGCGTCCACTTCGATGCTGTTGGGGTGTTTGCCGACATTCAATTTTGTTTGCACGCTTTGGGTCGCCAAATTGATGACCGCCACCGTCGAATCCACGTCAAAACCGTCCGCATTCAAGACATAAACAAAGTCGCCTGCTTGCACCATTTTGTCTGCACCTTTGCCCGTTCCGATGGTTTTTATAACTTTTTTGGTGTTCAAATCTATGATTTTTACCGCACCTTGCAAGCCATTTGCGCCCCATTCGCTCACCATGCCGAATACAGCATTGGGTTGATAGAAATAGCGCGGCAAGTCAAAACCTTTCATCGTGTCTCGAAATTTGAAAGTATTGCTTTCTAAAATCACGATTCGGTTTGAATTGTTAACGACTGCATAAGCTGTTTTTTCGCTGCCAAAATAGAGGCTTTGCACCACATCGCCGAGCGCAAAACCTGTGTTTTGACCGCCCACAATGTCATTGGTGAGGGTGCGCGTCGCGAAATCGTAGTGGCTGATGGTTCCGTTTGAACGCCCAAATTGCCCTTCGTTGACGATGAAACCGCCCGTGCCGTATTTCCCATTGTCAACAATGGGTGCGGGTGCTTCGAGGTCGGTACAGGCAGCCGAGAAAAGTGTCGTCGCGATTGCCAAAATACCTAATTTTGAAGTGAGGAAAGCAAAAAACTGTTTCATTATTTTTTGAATAATTTTGATAAAAAAAATATTAAGAATCTCGAAATGAAAAATATGTTTTGTTTAGATTTTTTTTCCTAAAAACGCCGCAAAGATAGGAATAATTTACCTTTTTTTCGTCAAAAGATGCTAACTTTGCGCCCTCAAAAGATGTCATTTTTTAGTCATCATTTTTTTTGAATTTTCTTTTCATTTTTTTTGATAAAAAGTACGTAGAAAAAATATTTTTATGAAATTTAATCATCGTTATGTATTGCTGTTGGGCGTGATTGTTTTGACCGTTTTGGCGCGTGTGATGCCGCATGTTTTCAACTTTACGCCTGTTGCGGCGGTGGCGTTGTTTGGCACGGCTTATTTGTCGAATCGTTTGTTGGCGTTTTTGTTGCCTTTGGTGTCGCTTTTTGTGAGCGATTTGTGGCTCAACAACACGGTTTATCGGGCGTTTTATCCTGAAACAGAAGGTATTGTTTGGTTTTCAAACGTGGGTGGCTACGTCGGATTTGCGTTGATTGCCTTGTTGGGTTTGCGTTTTTTGCGTCATTCCGAGTTTCGGGTGCAGTCGGTTTTGGGTTGCAGTTTGGCGGCTTCGGCGTTGTTTTTTTTGGTCAGCAACGGCTCGGTTTGGTTGGAATCTAATTTCTATCCAAAAACATTTTCGGGTTTGATGACTTGCTACGCGGCGGGTCTTCCATTTTTGAATGCGACTGTTTTAGGTGATTTGTTTTACGCAAGTATATTCTTCGGCGCATTTGAATGGGCAAAACAACATTGGGTGGTTTTGAGAAAAGTATAATTTTTCTACTTTTCAATAGAATAAAATCAAGTTAAAAAGAATTTTTTAAAAAATCAAAAAAACAGCCGCTTACGTCGTGTAAGTGGCTGTTTTGTGTTGAAAAAAGCCCCCCCCCAGTATAATTGCCTATTTTGAGATAAATATTTTTTTTTATCCCTTAAAAAGGTTATAGAAAATAAGTTCAAAAAATATATACAGGCACACTTTTTGGTTTTTAAAACAATATCTCCTATTTTTCTTGAACTTATTTATTTAAAAAATATTTTCCATGTCATTATTTTACAATCATCGTTTTTCTGCATTTGGGCTTGCGCGTGTGCGCATGTTATTTGGATTTGCTTTTTTGTTTTTTCAATTACAGCAAACTCGCGCCCAAGACGTTTTTAACCTCACTGCTGCCCTCAACGGGACGACAGGAAACAGCTGTTACGCCGATTTCTATGACGGCGGCGGTGCAAGCGGCAGCTACACCAACAACGAAGACAGAACTTTCACGATTTGTGGTTGGGGGGTTATTCAGCTTGATTTTACCGTTTTCGACCTCGAATCGGGTTATGATTTCTTACAAGTTTTTGACGGAACCAACACCTCTGCGCCTGCGATACACATCGGAAGCGGTTTTACGGGCTTAAATTCCGTCAATCGCATCATTGCCACAGGCAATTGTTTGACGATTCGATTTACTTCCAATGCGTCCAATGTGGGTGCGGGTTGGGCGGCGCGATTAAGTTGCAACGGCAATCAAGATTGTGCTTGTCGCCGACAATTGTTGACCAATAACGGCTTTGAAAGTGGCACAACAGGCTGGACAACGGGCATCGTGGGTTCGGCTGGAACCGCGCCCGTGACCGTTTATACAGGCGGTCCGACGGGCAATTATTTGGGTTTAGACCATACCGACGTGACCAATGCAACGGGCGATTTCTATGTTGAGCAGTATTTCAACAACATCATTTCTGACCAAGTTTATCTTTTTTCGATAGATGCGGCGCGACATGCGCCACCGGGTTCGCCTCGCGTGCGACTCGAATTTTATAGTGCCGCCAATGTGTTGCTCTATTCGACGGGCGATTATATTACGAATACGCAATATCCCGTTTTCACCCGTTTTTCGTTCTATTTACTTGCGCCGAACGGTGCCACCAAACTGCGCGTTTTGGGTTTGACCAACGGAACCGCCTTGAAATTGGACAACGCAAAACTCACAACTTGCTATAAACCATTGGTTTATCCAGGTTCGCCCAATCCTTCGACCGTTTGTTCGGGCGGAACGGCGAGTTTGACAAGCATACTCACCGACCCCACTTTGTCGGCAACCTACCAGTGGCAATCTTCCCCCGACGCGAATGCTTGGACAAACGTGAGCGGCGCAACCGCTTCGACTTACACGACTCCCGCGCTCACGACCTCGACCCATTATCGGTTGTTGGCAACGGCTTCGGGCGGCGTTTGTACGGCGGTGCCGAGCAGTGCCGCACTCGTGACCGTCAGAGCGGCGGCGGTGATAACGGCGGCGGCAAGTTCGCCTTCTTTTTGTGGAAGCGGCGCGGTGACGATGTCGGCAACGACGACGGGCGGCGTTACGCCTTGCGTCATTCAATGGCAATCGTCGCCCAATGGAACAACTTGGACGAACATCGCAGGCGCAACAAATTTGGCTTACACAAGCCCAACATTGACCGCAACGACGTATTTTCGTGCGTTGTTTACTTGCGCGGGCGGTTGTGCGGCGGCGACTTCGGCAAGCTCGACAGTCACCGTTCGACCCATTCCAAACCGACCTTGTTCGATTACGTATTGATAAAAAAAACTAACCTAAAAATGGTATTTTTATAGGTTGAAATACATTTTTTTTATTGCAATTTCAGTGTTGGAAATAAAATATTTTTGTTTTTTATAACTTATAAAAACTATAAAAAACCTTTTTTAAGATATTTTATTTAAAAAACATTTAAAAAAAAGTAAAAATGAAAAAACATTTGCCTCGTGCGTTGCGTGGGGCAAATGTTTTTTTTATGACCAAATAGAGATTACCTTTGTGATAGAAATTATGAAAAAGTTGTGTATTGAGTTAATAAAATTGTCTTAAAACGTTTTTTCTTTTTGGATTTTTGGAAAGTATTTTTTCATTTTTTCTCATTTAATACGGTTAGCAAAAAACAAACATCATAATTTGGGCAGCGTAAGTATTAAACTATTTTTATTTTTTTTATGTCAAAAAACATATCAGATAGTTTAATGCTTACATGCCCAAATGTTTTTTTGCGAACAAAAATTTTAAACAATACGCCGATTTGAATCTTAAAAGATGCTGCTTACGAAACCAACGATTCTATCCACCACATCACGATAAAAAAAACAATCTCACTGAATATATTTTCAAAAGCGTTTTGATAAAAAAAAACACTTCCCACACGCAATTTTTCAAGATTTTAGCCCCCCCCCAGTATAAAGCCGCTTTTTCGCGGTTTTTGGGTCATTTTTTTAAGTATTTCCAATGTAGAAAACCCGTTTTTCAAAGCAATTTGAGGACGTTTTAAACCGATATTTATTTCATTTATTTTCTTCAAAAACCCTCTTTTTGACGGAAAAAAACTGTACGCCCATGTTTCGATTTCGACAAACACTGCTGTGCTGCGCGCTTTTTTTATTGAATTTTTTGTCTATAAATTTACTTTCGGCGCAATGTCCTTCGGGCATTCGCGGCAAAGTTTTTACGGATTTCAATTTCGATGGTTTGGACAATGAAACGGCGCGATTGCCTGTTTCGGGCGTTCAAATTCGGATTTATGACGTTTCTAACGCCCTCGTTGCCAACCTCGTGAGCGATGGCGCGGGCGACTATTCGTTTCCGTCTGCCACCAACGGCGCAGCGTATCGCATCGAATTTGCGTTGCCCGCCAGTCTTTCGTCGCTCAAACCGACGCAACACGGCGGCACGATGGTGCAGTTTGCGACGGCTCCGAGTTGTGCGATTTCGTTGGGCGTAGCGAATGCGGCGGACTATTATCAAGCCAATCCATACGTGATAGTTCCTTGTTATGTGTCGGGCAACCCGTTGAGTACTGGGGGGGCGGCAGATTCGACGGCTTTGGTCGCCGTTCCGTTCGACCAAGCGCACGGCGGCAGCCACGCGGCTTCGCAACTTTCGG
>JBJOPA010000059.1:0-5608 GCA_046051005.1 Bacteroidota bacterium | reverse complement strand
AATCTATAATTAAAATCCGATGGTTGTTGTCAAATGGTTGTCAAAAATGACGACTAATTTTTTGGATTTTACAAATGAATTGTAGCCCAAAGGTAAGTCGAAACTCTCTATATACATTTTTTTTATATTATTTTTACTCGAAAAAGTCAAATATACTGGGGGGGGGGCATTTTTGAACGTTACACGATGATTTTCTTCCAAAATCGGTTCAATTCCTGCTGCAAAATGAAAATATGCTTTTAACGAATATCTTTTTTTATTTTCCAAATAATCTTCTATCAAAATGTGATTTTCTGAAATCATAAAAGTTCGTTCATGCGCAATGTCAAAATTTTTATAACCGTCGTGATGCGCTTGCAATGTTTTTTCGTTGTCATGCGAAACCGTCACACGTGCGCGGCGACCTACTCGAAAACCGCCCCAAACGTCCGATTGCTCGGCATCTTCGACTTGAACAACGTTGTGCGAAACGGTTTGTCGCTCCAATTGACGTTGTGCATTTTTTTCATACGTTGAAATACCTTTGTCAATGATGAAAGGTTTATTTTTTAAATATAAAACAAAATTCAACGTGTCGCTGTGCGCATGACCAGGAATGTAATCGGGTCCAATTTTTCCAATATCCGCAATGAGTTCAAAATTAGGATTAACAAATTTTCGATAACCCGAATCTTGGAGTGGCAAATTTTGATTTGGAACGCCGAGCCGATTGGCATAGTCCACCAAATTTTTAGTGGTTGGCGCGATGCCGTCAATTGAGTCGTTGAAGTGTGGAATATCGCCACTGTTGAACGTAATATTCTCAAGCCACGTGCGCATGCGCGATGCTTTTTGCTCCAATTTTGCTTGAATTTTTGAGCCGCGTTCTCCAAATTTTGGATTATTTTTTACCAAATTCAGCGTATCCAAAACGCGATAAAAAATAATTTGATGATACATCGGCGACAATTCAAAATGCGCGCCGTCTGCCAAAATTTGTTCGTCCAACTCTGCTAACAACAATTTTTCAGCCGTCGAAAATAGTTTTTCATCGTTGAAAAAATAGGCTGCAAATGTTACTCCGAAAGCATTTTCCAGCAAATGATTGCCTAATAAATGGTATTCTAAATGGTCGAGTAACTGATGCGTTTGTTCCCAAAGCGACCGATTGATTTTTTCGTTTTGAATCTGATTTTCGGATAAAAATTTTATCCAAAAAATAAGTCGCAACGAAATGGGGTAGGGTTCGCACCCTTCTCGATTGGTCGGATATTGTTCGATAAAATCATCAATCAATCGCAATTTTTCGTCATTTGAAATGTTTTTTTGCCCCAAAAACTCGAAATAATTGAGATTGTAAGCCCATAATTTTCCAAATTTAGGACAATTCCAATCAATTTTATCCTCAAATTGATGCGTCAAATTCAGAAAAGAAAAATTATTTTTTCCAAGATTTGAAATATAACTTTCTATCGAATGTTGCAAAACAAGTGGTTTTTGCCCATTTTCGGGGCGATTATACTGGGGGGGGACAAATTTCCAGCCCGTCGCCCGTCGCACTTGCCCGCGAAGCCGATAAAAAACTTGATACTGAATTTGTTTAAATTTCAAATGGCGAACCGTTTGAAAAATTCGATTCAATTTTTGAATTTTATTCAAAATAAATTCAATTTTTTTTACAAATAAGTCAGCTCCCTTTGGGAATTTGGGAGCTAAATATCAATAATTTGATGACAAATTAAATTTCTATCCACTTTCCAGATTTGATGGACTCCACGGCGGCAATGGCAGCCCGAGACGTATTCATGATTTCTTCTATTGGAATCAAACTTTTGCCACCCGTTTTGATTTGTTCTACGAACAAACGGAACTGGTCGGCGTGTCCTTTGTCCTGAGTTTTGGACATTCCAGATGATTTAAATCCGTAATATTCAGATTTTCTGAAATTGTCAATCACCATCGTGCGACCTTGTGAATAAACCTCGACGCGCTCTTTGGAATAGGCTTTTGCACCATTCGAGAAGTAGTTAATTACGCCTTGCGAACCATTTTTATATTTCAAAATAATGATGGCGTTGTCGGTGTTTTCTTCTGAATTTGGTCCCATTGCATTCATCACAACACTTTCAACGAGGCTGCCCGTGAGGTAAGTGATGAGGTCAATCATGTGACATGCTTCTCCTATGATTCGACCGCCGCCGACTTGCATGTCTTGCGTCCAATGACTGTTTGGAATGGCTCCTGCATTCATCGTTGCGATGACATTTATAGGCGTATTGGCGTTTCCAAGCTGTTTTTTCGCATCAACAATAAATGGAGAAAAACGGCGATTGAAACCAACGGTCAACATTTTGTGACTGGCTTTATACGCTTTTTCGACATTGTCAAGTTCTTCAAACGTCAATGCCAATGGCTTTTCAACGAAAACGTGTTTGCCCGCTTCGAGTGCTTCGATGACTTGCGCGGCGTGTGCATTGTGGCGCGTGGTAATCAAAACGGCATCTACTTCGGCATCGTTTAAGATGTCTTTATAATTGGTGGTCGAGTTGGCGATTTTATATTTTTTTGCCAGCGTAGTTCCCGAAAGCCCTTTTGCAGAGGCAACATATTTCATATTTGCCTTCAAATTGGAGAGCATTGGAATAATCATTGCGCCTGTAAAATTACCTGCGCCGATGATGCCCAACACACCTTTTTGACCTTCAAAACTTCGTGGTGTAACGCCTACGCTTGACTGTTTCATATCCACATTTCCTTCATATTTTAGGATAGAAGCAATGGATTTTGAGCCTTTCATGTCGCCATAAATTTGCAAATAATCTTTCAGTTCTACCACTTCTGTAATTAATTTGCTTACATCAATTTGTGCTTTGCTGATGCTATTTAAGATGGCTTCAAAGTTTCGTTTTTCTGTCCAACGGACGTATGGAAGCGGATAATCGTTGCCGCGTTGCTCATAATCGTCGTCATAACGACCCGGTCCGTAGGAGCAAGAAACCTGAAAACTCAATTCTTTTTCATAAAAATCGGAGCGTTGAATGTCCAAACCAATCACGCCGACCAAGACGATGCGTCCGCGTTTGCGGCTCATGCCCGCCGCCTGCGAGATGATGTCGTTGGTTTTTGCCGATGCGGTAATCAAAACGCCGTCTGCGCCGATGCCGTTGGTGAGGTTCATCACCGCCGCGACGGGGTCGGTTCCGTCGGCAACGCAAATGGCTTCGATGCCCCAAGATTTGGCGAGTTCAACTTTTTTTGCATCAAAATCAAGCCCAATCACGCGACAACCGTTGGCTGCCAAGAGTTGCGCCCCCATCAAACCGATAAGTCCCAAGCCCGTGACGACAATGGTTTCGCCAAAAGTCGGGTTCACGAGGCGTATGCCTTGCAAGGCAATGGCTCCGATGACCGTAAAACTGGCGTGTTCGTAGCTCACATTATCGGGAATTTTGGCGACCAAATTTTTAGGAATACACACTACTTCGGCGTGATTTCCGTTACTCACCACGCGGTCGCCGACCTTAAATTCGGTCACGCCGCTACCCACTGCGACGACTTCGCCCGCGTTGCAATAGCCGAGCGGAAGCGGTTCGCCGAGTTTGCGAAACACGGCATCGAGCGTCGGTTTCAAGCCATCGGACTTGATTTTGTCGAACACTTGTTTTACTTTTTCGGGTTGTTGGCGGGCTTTGTCAATCCAACTTGCTTTGCCAAACTCGACCAACATGCGCTCCGTTCCGAGCGAAACGAGCGAACGCTGCGTTTTTATCAACACCATACCGCGCTGAATTTGTGGCACGGGTACTTCTTCTAAAATGGTTTCACCTGATTTGAGGTCTTGAACGATTTGTTTCATTTCTTTATTTATAAATTACTGATAATCAATTTTTTAATTCTTTGAATTAGAAATTTTATTGCTTTGTTGCCCTTTCTTCTTTTTCCAATATTTACTAAAATTTGCCTTTCTCAGAGAAGGAACTATTAGTGCGATTAGTTGTACGCCCAATGAGATTGATGCGCTAATCCAAGCTGTTTTTGTATTTCCTTTTAGCAATGCGACCGTGAAAATAATGAAACCAATCAAGGAAACTATAACCAAAATCGTTTTCAAAATAAGCCAAAAACTCATTTGTCCTTCTCCTATTGAAGGCTCCATAATTAAATTTCCTCTTGATTTAAGCGTTGCCAAACAGACTTGCGGTATGCTAAAAAGCGATAAAAGTTGTATTATTTTTTTCATATTTTTATTTTTTTGAAATGAAAATATTTTTGATTTAGATTTTGTCGTTGTTTTGATGCTTTTGAGTACCCCCCCAGTATAAAAGCCTTATTTTACCATTTTCGGAGGTCAATTGCCCAATTCAAGGCATTATACAAAGTATTTATATTATTCATGTCTGGTTCAACTTGTAGATACGGTGCGTAAATAATTAAACGTAAATTTATAAATACCAAACATAATATGAGCGTAAATGCAGCATATTTTATTAAATTATTTTTTAAATTTACAATTAAATCGATGCAAGTTGCCAAACCTAATGCCAAAAAAGGATAGAAATCAATAAACGGGCGATAACCGTAGGAATGTCCGAACCACCACATGCACCAACTCGCGCATACGTAAGCATGAAAAATGAACAGCGTGAACAGTAATTTACTGTTTTTAACCTTATTTTTTATGCTCAACATAAGCCCGATGATGCTCAACACCATTACGGGATTGTAGATAAAAAAGCCGTTGCAGGGGTGGAAAAATACTTGCCAAAAATGCGGATTCGTAAAATCAAAATGCTGATTGTGCATTTCTTGGTAGGCATTTATGAAGAATTTTCCTGACAAATCGTACCAATATAGCATTTGTGGAGAAAAAATGACCACGATTTCAACGAATATCAATAATGCAAAATGCCAGTTATTTTTTAGGAGTGTGAAGCGACTTTTCAGCGCATTGCGACTGTCCACGTCATAAAAAAAATACAAAGACATTAAGAAAATATTGGTTGGTCGAATTAAGATAATTAATCCACTGATAAGACCTATTCTTAATGTATTTTTGAGCGTAGGTGTTACTAAAAAATTGGGCAAATAATACAAAAACGCGGCAATGGTGCAAAATGAATAGGCATGACTCATTAAAGGTTCTTTTACTGTGTAGTACATCAAATTTGTGCCTACGTACAAAATACCAATCGTCAGAAGCCGAACATTTCGAGTAATATTCCTATTTTTTAAAATACCATTTACAAAATATAACCCCAAAATACCATAAAAACAACCTGCAATGTATAACGATTTTGCAATTCCGATTGAGTAATAAACATCTAAACTCGCGCCTTGCAACAGCCTCAACAGCATGGCGAGGGCATAAAACGGAAGCATCATCAGCGCGACACCGCACGTAAAGCGGTCGCCTATTTTATTCGTATTTTTAAAAGTCTTATATTCATGCGGCGTATTTACTGGAATATGCTCAAAACCACCATAAACAAAGGTCGCGGGCAGATACATGTAATAGCCTTCAAAATCGCTTGTGGGTACAAATTTTCCAATTTTATTACCCGTAATACTCGAAGCCAACCAAAAACTCAAAGCTGTTAAGACAATTATGTAGATAATATATTTCTTATTT
>JBJOPA010000058.1:0-17043 GCA_046051005.1 Bacteroidota bacterium | reverse complement strand
CTGACTTTGACAGGCAAAATTTCGCCCGAAGTGGAACAAAAATATAGAGAATTGAAAAATATTTCAGAAATTGTCATCAATAGGGAATAAAAATGCTACCCCCCAGTATAAACGCCCCATTTTTACCCAATTTAGCAATTTTGTTAATTTTAAAATCATTCTAAAAATGAAAAAACATTTGTTAAATATTTTGATGCTGTACACGTTCATTTTTCCCTCGCACGTAGGCGCGCAGGCAACCACATTTGAAGTGGAAAACATTAAAATTCCCAAAAAAGAATTGCCTAAAAATAACGAAACAGAAATCATCAAATTTTTAAATACAAAAAATGAAAAAACATCTTTTGCCCAACAAAAATTGATTTTTTATCACAAACACGCTTTTTTTAGCGGAATCGTTGACGCATACCGACAACATTATCCGATGCAGTTTTCGCCCGATGCTATTTGGCAAATCATCAATATGGGTTTTTCTCGTCATGTGGCAGCCAATGCGGAATCGCTACGCAAAAAGTTTGTTGATTTTGATGGAAAACAAAAACTCATTGTGGTCGTTGGTCAAGATAAAATTGCGTTGGGCAATAGAAATAGCCAATGGGAAATCGTTTTTCCACAATTTACGAAACAAATCAGCCAATTTACAGGCAAAATGCTGATTGAAAATCTAACCGCAGATTTTACGACCACCACGCCGACGACGCAAATCGCCAGTCAAATCACCACGATGGACGCAATGAAACACTATTTCGACTACGAAGTTGGAATTGTCGGCTGCGGCGTTTCGCGTGTAACGTTGGAAGGTTCGGTCGAAGATTGGGAAAAAGTACTAGAAAAAACAAAATTTTTAACCCAATACAATTTAGACTGGTGGACAAAAGAATTAATCCCGATTTTGGAACAATTCATCGCCGCTAAAAAAGGAAAAGTAGATAAAGATTTTTGGCGAAATATGGTGCGCATCAAAGAATCAAAAAAAGCATACGGAAGTGAAAGTTTCATTGATGGTTGGGTCAATAAATTTTATCCATATGATGCCGACGGAAAGTCGCGCACCTTTGCACCCATCACAAATCCAGAACGGCAACTGGCTCCTGATTTGGTCGAAGTTCCTTTCATTTTGAGTTTTTTTGAAACAAAATCCTCTTTCAACATGCAATTTCAAGCGGGATTTGTGGGTTGGAGCCAAGACCCCAAAACGCTTGCCATGCGTCCCGAAATTGGTTGGTTGGTCAATCACGAACCAGCTCCGCCGACATCGCTTCCGACAGAACTCTTTAAAAAGCAGCGTATGAAAACCAATATCGGCAGCTTATCGTATGAAGACATTACCCAATTTAGTGACTTAATGTTTGAGTTTTTTGAAGAAATTATTTTTTTAAATCTTTCGTTTCGAGATGAAGTTATTTTCGACCCGCGCCTTGCCAATATCCGCATCAAAAGACTGACTTTGACAGGCAAAATTTCGCCCGAAGTGGAACAAAAATATAGAGAATTGAAAAATATTTCAGAAATTGTCATCAATCGGCAATAAAAATGCTACCCCCCAGTATAAAATGCTAAAAAAGCCGTTTCCTGCGTAGGAAAACGGCTTTTTTAGCATTTTATACTGGGGGGGTACTTTATTTCTTCAAAATCCACCGAAAAATGAGTCCATCTTCGGAATCCATGACTTCGCAATCGAACAGAAAACCCGCCTTTTCTAACACTCGAGTCGAGGCATTGTTGCGCTCGATGGTGTGCGCCCAAACCTCGTGTATGTGCGCGTGGGCAAAGGCATTTTCGACCAAAAGCCGCGCCACTTGGGTCGCCAAACCTCGATTTTGATAATCGGGCGCAATTTCGTAACCAATTTCAATACGTCCGTTTGGGTCGGGTGCGCCTTTGTAGCCGCAAGTTCCAATGATTTTGTTATCGGGCAAATGGCAAATCACATAGCTCCACCACTCCGTTGCGTTGGGATTGGTTTCGATTTGTTTTGCAACAAATTCAAACACCATTTTTCCGAAAATAGACCAATCTTTTGCCAAACCGACATTCAAAAACTGCGCAAATGCCGCGTCGCTTTCCAAAATTTTTTCTACAATCGGCGCGGTGCAATTAATGATTTCAAGGTCTTTATTTTTCATTTTTTTCTAATTTTTATCATTAAAAAGCGTGAAAAGTATCATCAAAACACTTTCCACGCTTTTTAAAAAATTATCCCCTTTTTGACCGAATGTCGGCGAGGAAACGTTCCAATTCGCCGTCTTCATGAAACAATACTTCGCGTGGTTTTGAGCCTTCGGCAGGTCCAACGATTCCGAGCGATTCGAGTTGATCCATGATGCGTCCTGCCCGATTGTAACCCAATTTCAACCGTCGCTGAATCATCGAAGTCGAGCCATGCTGATTTTGCACGACCAATCGCGCTGCATCGTCCAACATATCGTCAAGGTCAGAGAAATTGACTGCATTGTTTCCGCCCATTTCGCCGTCCATTCCTTCGGCTTCTGGTAAGAAAAACGGCACGGGATAGCCCGGTTGTTCGGCAATAAAATTGATGGCGCGCTCCACTTCTGGCGTATCTACGAAAGCACATTGCAAACGAATGACATCGCTGCCCGACGACAACAACATGTCGCCGCGTCCAATCAATTGGTCTGCACCACCTGAATCGAGAATCGTGCGCGAGTCAATTTTAGAAGTCACTTTAAACGCCAATCGCGCAGGGAAATTGGCTTTGATAACGCCCGTAATGATGTTCACCGATGGTCTTTGCGTCGCAATAATCAAGTGAATGCCCACCGCACGCGCCAATTGTGCCAATCGTCCAATCGGCAATTCCACTTCTTTTCCTGCGGTCATAATCAAGTCCGCAAATTCGTCAATGACGAGAATGATAAATGGCAAAAACTCATGTCCTTTTTCAGGATTCAACCGCCGACCAATAAATTTTTCGTTGTATTCTTTGATGTTTCGAGCTTGCGCTTTTTTCAACAAATCATAGCGTTTGTCCATTTCTCGACACAACGAATTGAGCGTTTGCACCACCTTTGACGTATCCGTAATGATGGGTTCTAATTGGTCTGGCAAAAACGCAAGGAAGTGACTTTCAATTTTTGCATAAGGCGAAAGTTCTACTTTTTTAGGGTCAATCAAGACCAATTTGAGTTCCGAAGGGTGTTTTTTATACAACAAAGACAACAAAATGGTGTTAATGCCCACCGATTTACCTTGTCCCGTTGCGCCCGCGATGAGCAAATGCGGCATTTTTGCCAAATCCACGACCACGACTTCATTAGAAATATTTTTACCCAATGCAATCGGCAATTCCATATCCGTTTTGCGGAATTTGTCCGAAGCCAAGACTTCGCGCAGCGAAACGGTTTGTCTATTTTTATTCGGAACTTCGATACCAATTGTGCCACGACCTGGAATCGGCGCAATAATCCGAATGCCCAACGCCGCCAAACTGAGTGCAATGTCGTCTTCCAAGTTTTTGATTTTAGAAATCCGAACACCTGGCGCAGGCACAATTTCATAAAGCGTTACCGTCGGTCCAACGGTGGCGCGAATTTTTGTAATTTCAATTTTATAATTCAACAAAGTCTCAATAATTTGGTCTTTGTTTTGTTCCAATTCGGCGCGGTCAATTTCTACTTTCGTTTCGTCGTAAGTGTTCAACAACGGCAAAACGGGAAATTCATAGCCACTCAAATCCATGCGCGGGTCATAAGGCGTGGACAAATCGCCATATTTTGCTGCCGCCGCCAAATCACCTTCCGAATCAAACAAATTGCCTTGCGGACCCGTCGGTTGCACCTTTGCCGTAGGCGACAAACTGCCCACCGAAATCGGTTCTTCGTCTGACGTTGCGGCATCTTGCGGCGTTTCGATTTCAAAATCTGACGTTCCTGACGACAGCGATTTTGGTTTTTCTTTGTCTTCTCTCAATGTCGTTTCAATGCTCAATGCGTTGGCTCCGTCCATGTTGGCAAGGGCTTCTTCGACCGCATTTTTTTCGCCTCGTATGGGCGCAAGCGATGCGGCAGGCGCAACCGCCCCCCCCCCAGTATTCGCGGCATTTTCGACGGCATCGAAGTCTTCTTCTACGTCTTCACCTGTGGTTTCTGATTTTTTACGACGATTTCTGGTCGGTTGCAGTGGAGCTTCGGGGCTTTCGTAACGTCCAGTCCAAAAAGACATGCCGCCATTTTTGACCGTTTCGACGGCTTTTGAAAACGTCATGTCGTTCGTATCGGGGTTGAAAGTCCAAATAAACAAGCCCGCCAAAGCAAATAAAATGAACACCAACACGCCAAAAGTTCCTAAAAATGACATCAACCAATCCGTTACTTCAAAACCAAATTTACCGCCCCAAGGGAAACCACTACTGTGAATAAAATAACCAAATAAAATAGACAATAAAATAATCCAAGCCAATGTGCGAATGCGACGACGTGCCAACACCGACATATCGCCCCCGTTTACAATCGTAATACCGTGAACGTATAGCAAATAAATGAACAAAAAAGACGGCAAACCAAACAATTGATAGAAAAAAAAGTCTGATACAATTGCGCCCAAACGCCCAAACCAATTGCTGACTCGAATGTTTTGGGTAATCAAATCAAACGAATGCATATGCACGTTCGATTGGTCTTCGTCCCACGTAAACAAATACGAGACAAACGCAATCGAAAAATAAGCTGCCAAAAACAACAACAACAAGCCAAACAAACGTGGCGTGCGCGGGTCTTTCGCATAAGTCTTTAATCGAGACATATATTTTATTCTTGAATTATAACTTTTAAAATTGTAGCGAAAATGGAATTAAAAATCAGTCTTCTTTTGATAAATCACTTGATGTCGGCTTCGGCGGTTCCGCAATGGGCGTTAAAAAACGAAGCCGCATCGCCACGCTTTCTTCGGCAGTAATGGAACCGAAACCGAAAAAACCGCCCGAAACTTCCGCAACGCGCTTGGCAAAAGTGACATAACTATGGTAAATTGAATAACTCAATTTGGGGGACAATTTTGGTAATATCGCATTGATGGGACTCAAAATCTCTCCGATTCGAGCGTTGCGCTGCGTGGCATCGGCGGGCAAATCCTTCAAAAATTCCGAAAATTTTGACTTGAAATTGGCTTGAATTTGTTCGTAAAAAGGCAATAATTCTTTGTGCGCATTTGCAAAACTGCGAATATGACTCAATTTCGCTGCCCAGTTCCGTTCCTCCTCGTCAATTTCGCCGTCTGCGCCCGAAACCAACACCGCAATGTAAGGCAACGCATCTTGCAACAACAAAAGTTCTGCATCGGTTAAATTTTCAAAGTATTCCATAGTACGAATATTTTTTATTTAATTTAAACAAATTTGTTTCAAAATAAGCAGCAAAAGTAAAACCATTTTTGCAAATTATCAAACCTTTTGTCAATTTTATCGAAAACTCGTGTCAATTTGTTGCATTTTAAATCCCAAAATGCTACCCCCCAGTATCCAAACAAAAAAAAACCACTTCTATCAACAAAGAAAGAAGTGGCGCAATGGTTTTTACACCAACATTATTATTACAATATATTTTTTTCACTTTTTATTTTCCATTCAACGACCAATCATAATCTTGAAACGTGATAGCCGCCGTTTTATTTATTTTTTTGTCTGAATATGTATTCAAAAAAGAAATTAAATTTGGAAAATCCGCTGCATACCATTTAAATATTTTTGAAACCTTGACCGTTTTTGACCCAATTTCATTGCTCAATTTATTGTTGATGAAACTGCGCGTAGCGAACTCCAATTTTTCATTCACATTTTCAGGCGTAAACGCTTCGTTATGCACGGGCGGGCAAGATTTTGCAGCGCAATTGATGCCAAAATGAATCCGTGCATCGCCCAATTTGCGCAAAATATTGTTTTCAATGTCATTTAAACTATATTTTTTGCCGCCAATTTTGATGCGTTTCACGTCCCAAGTTTTTTCATCGTCCAATTGCGTGATGCTTTTCAACGGATAGTTTGAGACAATCAATTGTATCGTAAAAGCGTTGTAAGCATTCATCCAAAAGGTCAATTTTTCTTCTTTTGACCAATCTTCTTTGGGCGAAATTTCCGAAAGCATTTTGCAATACGCATCTAATTCCGTTTTTTGTTCTTTCAAACCTTTATAATCCACATCGCCCGTTTCGGAAACGCAATTTTGCAACAAATTATTCCAAGCATCGTGCGAAATACCCGTTTGACCAAACACAGAAGTTGTCAGCGACAACAAAGCAACAAAGCTCAACCATTTCATTTTTCTCATTTTTTAATCTTAATTTTGAACGTTATTTTTTTTATTATTTTTTATTTCTTTAAAAACTTGACGCAAAGGTCATTTTCATTCTTCACAATTTTATCACCAATTTTTATTTTTTCAAAACCGTGAATACAAAGCCAATTTTCAGTCGTCCTAATTTGTCACCAATTTTTATTTCTTTTAAAAACTTGAAGCAAAGGTCATTTTCATTCTTCACAATTTTATCACCATTTTTTTTTTCCTTTAAAAACTCTGATAAAAGGGCGATTTTTAATCGTCTTGATTTTGTCAACAATTTTCATTTCCTTAAAAACTTGATGCAAAGGTGATTTTCATTCGTCACAATTTTATCACCAATCTTTTTTTCAGAATTTTTTTTTTCAGAAAGGCAAAATTTTAAAGAAAAATGATAGAAAAAACACAACTTTTCAAGCATTTCAAGAAAAATATGCCCCCCCCCAGTATAATTCGTCCCGAAACAAGAAAAAGTTCTTTTTTTTTAAAAAAATGTGATTTATGATTAGAAAAGCAGTTAATTTTGTTTAAAAAAATAGTCATTTGTGTTTAATTTTTAAAAAAAAGAAATGATGAAACCCATTTTTATTTTTCTATTTTTGTGCATTTCCTGCCAAGATGCGGCGCAAAATCAACCCAAAAACCAACCTGAAACCGTCCAATTTGAAGGCAAAACAGCCGAAAAACCAATCGACGGTTGGGCAAAACGAGTGTCAGATGCCGCCATCAGCCTCACGCACGACCGCGTGCGCTACGACCCCGCCTATTTTTCAATCGCCTATCCGAACGGCGACGTACCCGCCGACAAAGGCGTTTGCACCGACGTTGTCATCAGAACCTATCGAAAATTGGGCATTGACTTGCAAAAAGAAGTCCACGAAGACATGATAAAAAACTTTGAAAAATACCCAAAAACTTGGGGTTTGAAAAAAACGGACACCAATATTGACCATCGGCGCGTCCCCAATTTAATGCAATTTTTCAGCCGTCACGCGACCGTGAAACCCATTTCGCAAGCCGCAAATGACTACAAAGCGGGCGACATCGTGACTTGGAATTTGAACGGCGGACTGACGCATATTGGCGTGTTGGTCAATCAATATGCGTCAGACGGAAGCCGCCCGATGGTGGTTCACAACATCGGAAATGGGCAAGAAATATCAGATTGCCTGTTTTCTTTCAAAATAACAGGACATTATTTCTATCAAAAATAGTACGTTTCTTTCAACTGCGGAAACTTGACTTCGTGTTCGCCCGTTGCGAAACCGTCCATTTTGTAGGGCGTTTCCACTTTTCGAGTCATTTTATAGGTTTTTGGTTGCGGCGGGTCTTCCGAATCGCACATGCCATCGGAACGCGAAACGACGATTTCGCCCAACAATGTGTTATAATCAAAATGGTCAATACGACAAGCCGTTGAAACGGTAATATTTGCCATTGTTAATATCCATTCGTTGTTTACATATTCATAACGATGGATATACGACCATTGCGTTCCGCTACCGCCATTTTGTTGAATTTCGATTCCTTTATTTTTGATTTCGAGTTTGTAAAACGGGTCGCCTTTGGTGCCGCCATGTTCGCTGGGCAGGACAGGTCCGACGCTTTTTTGCCACAATCGCCACTTTTCACCGACTTGTTTGTAGAGGTGCAACTCGCGTGTGGTTCCAAATTCACCCGATTTTTTGGTATCAAAAACGACTATCATTTCGGGATTTTGGTCGCCGTCTAAGTCGCCTTTCAATTCGGCAAGATTGGTAAAATTTGCCGAAGCCTGCGACAATTCGGGAGCCATTTCCAACGGATTGGCGGGCGTTTGAACCGCTGTTGCTGTCGCATTTTGAGGGGATTTGGTGTCAGTTTTACAAGCAAAAACAAAGAAAATTAGCGCAAAAACGCTCATTTTCAAGCATTTGGAAAAAATTTGATACATTTTCAATGGTTTTTAAAATTATAAAATTGTTTTATTTTTTTTATTCTTCTTCGAGCCAAACTACTTGTCCATCGCGGTTGATGTATGCCCACATTTTATTTTTTTCTATCCAAGACAACCCATTTTTGAAGCCGCCCACGCTATCTAAATAACGCGGTGGAATTTGGATATTCCCTTCGGCATCTAAAAAAAGCCATTGGTCTTTGATGCGCACGGCAGCCAGACCTTCAGAATAGGGATGCGCTTCGTCAAAACGCGGCTCGATGAGCATTTGCGCCGTCGAAGTCATATAACCAAATTTACCTTTGTATTTGAAAGCTGCCAAACCTTCTTGAAATTTGCCCACCCAATCGAAAACGGGTTTGATGACCACCACGCCCGATTGATTGATGAAACCAAATTTCCCTTCCAATTCAATAACCGCTAAATTTTCATTAAAAATGCCTTCCGACACATTTTCGATGGTTGGATACTGGGGGGGGACAATTATTTGTCCAGATTTATGGATTAATCCCCAATTTTCTTCTATTCCAATGGCGGCAATATCGCCTTGAAATGCGCCTGCAAAATCGAATTGCGGCTCGATAATCCATTTGTTTTTGGCGTTGATGTAGCCGTATTTTCCGTTGCGCGCCACCGCCGCCATGCCGTTGTGAAACTCATGCGCCATCTGAAATTGCGGCTGAATCGCCCACTCCGAATTGCGCGTGATGAAGCCCCAACGTCCGCCCACACACACGGGCGCGAGACCGCCAGCAAAATCGCCCGCATCTTCAAATTGTGCGTCAATCATAAAATTGCAGCGACCGTCTATGTAACCCCATTTCTGAACGAGACGCACTCTACAAAGCCCTTCTTCAAAATGCCCAATTTCTGGAAACAAATTTTTCAGCAACGGGCGACCTATTTCGTCGAGATGCACGAAATGGTCGAACATTCTCACACGGGCATAGCCATTGTGAAAATCTTCGGCTTGAAGGTATTGTGGTTCAATCACTATTTCGCCGTTTTCGTCTATAAAACCGAATTTTCCGCGTTCTCGAATCTTAAATAGCGTCATATTGCTAATCTCATTGGCGATGTTTGCCGCAAGCGTACTCATATATTTTTGTTGGGTAAATGGGCTGTTTAACGTATAGTATTTTTCCTCAATAGCGTTTTTTCTTGAAAAACTGATTTTTTTAAATATCAAATATTTTAAAATCTTATTTTCTTTCAAAATCAATAACCTTGCCGCGAAAGTACGAATTTTGAATTATTTGACCTACAATTTTTTAAGAAAAAAAATTTTTCAAACAAATTTCAAGCAAAAAAATGGCTTTCCTCCCCATTTTGGGGGGCTTATACTGGGGGGTAGCTTTTTTTGGAGAAAAAAAAGTGTCACATTTTTTTTTACAATTTTTTGTTCAAAAAAGTTGCAAAAAGCCTACCTTTGCAGCGTTTTTTAAAACGAAATCATTTAATTTTCAGCAAATCCGAAGTAATATGATAAAGATTTTAGCCAATGACGGCATCGAAGCCGACGGCAAAAAAATGTTGGAAGCCGCAGGTTTTACCGTGCAAACCGACTCCATTCCGCAAGCAGAACTCCTCACTCGATTGCAAGAATTTGACGCAATCATCGTCCGAAGTGCCACCCAAGTGCGCAAAGAACTCATAGACGCTTGTCCAAAATTGCGCGTCATCGCACGCGGCGGCGTTGGCATGGACAACATTGATGTTGCTTACGCAAAGGAAAAAGGCTTGGAAGTCATCAATACGCCAGCCGCATCGTCTCAATCGGTGGCGGAATTGGCGATGGCGCACCTATTCAGTCTCGCTCGATTTTTGCAACAATCTAATCGAGAAATGGCGACGGGAGATTTCAAAAAATTGAAAAAAAATTATTCCGAAGGCATACAATTGCGCGGCAGAACGCTTGGCATCGTCGGTTTTGGGCGTATCGGTCAAGAACTCGCACGCTTGGCACTCGGTTGCGGCATGAAAGTCGTGGCGCACGACCCGTTCCTAAAATCGGTGAAATTGAGCATTGACATCGCGCATCGCCAAATCCCGATTACGGTCAAAATTCAAACCCTCAAAAAGGTGTTGGAAAATTCAGATGTGTTGTCGCTGCACGTTCCAAATCTCGGAAAACCATTGTTGGGAAAAGCCGAAATGAAAAAAATGAAACGCGGCAGCATCGTTCTCAACTGTTCACGCGGCGGTGTCATTGACGAAGATGCCTTGCTTGCCGCCCTCGAAAGCGGTCAAATTGGCGGCGCAGGACTCGATGTTTTTGTCGGCGAACCCAACCCAAGACCCGATTTATTGCGTCACTCGAAAGTGTCGGTCACGCCGCACATCGGCGCGTCCACCGTCGAGGCACAAGCAAAAATCGGTCAAGAATTAGCAGAAAAAATCACGGCTTATTTCAAGAAATAAGCGTTTATTTTTTAAATATCAAAATCCCTCACATGCGTTCGCGTGCGAGGGATTTTTGATTATGTTATGCAAATCATTTTTTTGACGTATCAATAAATGTGTTGTCTTTTTTGTTTGGCTGGAAAGCTTGGAATACCGCATCAACTGCATCAGGAAACCCCAGTTTAAATATCCATGAAAAAAAAACAATACCAAAAAGTAGAAATGACCAAATCAACGATGCAACTAAACTTTGGGACGTTCCGTACCAAAAACCTTTTGGCTTTAAATTATCTAACGCATCTATTTTTGTATTATTTACTACAGTATTTACCAAACGTTCCACACCTTTAGCTGCTCTATCCCGTAAGTCTTCTATGTCCTTACTGTTGGTATCGTATTTCAACGCAAACTCTCCTATATCTTTGTGCGTAGGAGTTTTACCATGTTTCTCAAAGTATTTCATAGCCCAAGTATTTTCTCTTTGCTTGTAATCAGCATAAGCAATCATACCTACGAAATCATCTTCATTAGAAACAAATTTATCATACAGTTTTTCCTGTACATCAAAGTAGTTGTTCATAGTCGAATTTAAAAATATTAATAGTTTGATTAACACACACAAAATTAATGGCTAAAATGTTCTTCTCTTATTTTAGATTGACTCCACGCAGAATTTATATCATCTTTCGTTAAAATTATATAATTATTATTATTATTTACTTTTATATCGGACTTATCTTGAGTTTCGTCATATTTCTCTTTTGCTCTCCAAAATTTAGAAAGATAGAGCAATATTAATTGAATTATAGCGACTAAAGTGGCTGTTACAGTGACCAGAATGACTGTTACAGAAATGGATTCCTTACTACCTATTAATGAGTTTGACAAAATTACGCTGAATACAGAACTCATCATTGAAATTATTGTATAATTTCTATATTTTTGTTCTTTTGCAAAATTTTCTTCTTCATTTGCTATCGGAAGATCTTTTGATTTAGATTTATTTTTTTTCATATTAATTAAATATTTTTTTAATAAACAAGTTAGCATAATATCATTTTCATGACATTATATTACATACTTGTTATTAACTGGTTAAGGCTGAAAAAATGTCATAAAATATTTTTAGTTTATCATAAACTAAAAACATTGTAGATGATTATTTAGTATTTTTTACAGTAGTCCAAAATACGGAATTGTACTGATAGTTTTCTCATTAAATTTATAAACAAAAATACAATATTTTCAGCTATTTAGTTCCAGAATATTCACTTATTAACTTTTTGTTAACATTTTTTTTTAGCTTTAAGTTAAATGTTTTGACTTAAACACATATAAAACACACATTAAAAGCATGTGAAAAATTCGCATTGATGGCAATAGACATTGTACCTTTGTAAGTTGTAGTTTTTCTAATTTTTATGTTTTTTTTTGAGACCACATCGTATTTTTTTCTCTTCAAAAAAAATGCCCCCCCCAGTATTCGGCGAAATTTGAAGAAAAAAAACCGCCTCGCGCACAAGGCGCGAGGCGGTTAAAATTTATAATATGGTGTTGATTGTTGACAACGTTACCGCAACGCTCAAGTTTGACAACAACAACATCGAAAACGTGTTGAGATTAAATTTAGACGGGTCGATATGAGTTAGCCCAGTCTCATCATCGTAATGAAAAATCGGCATCACCTGATTCCAAAGCGTCACTCCGATAGATACGATGAATAGTGCAATTTTCAGTTTCGCAACCGTGTTAACATGCACTAATAGTGCTATGATGATTGCTACCTTCCAGAGGATTTTTTTTTCTGTTTTCATAATCAATTTTTTTTTGAAATTTTAAAAAAAACTTTTCTAAAATGTGGCGTGGGTTAACCCCACACCACGGAGCATTAGCCGATGAAACAATACGCATACGCAATAAATACTGATATCAATATTGTTCTAAAATATGTTATCATTTTTTTCATATAAATATTTTAAAAAACGTGAACAAAAAATTATACTTCAAATTATTGACTCACAAAAGTACGATTTTTCATCTCAACCAGATGTATTTTTATATCATTTTTTAAAATATTTTAAAGACAAAATTTTTACACTTTAAGTAAAATGACAAATTTAATTTTAAAATTAACTTAAAATTAAAAATTTAATTTAAAAACACAGAAAACACACATTAAAAGCACTCAAAAAACTTGCAGCTATTCAATCGGGCATCGTACCTTTGCAGGATTGTTTTAATTATTTTTAATTTTCCTAATTTTTTGTTAGGATTCTTTGAAACCCAGTCGTAAATTTTTAGAAAAATGAATTTGAAATACGACTATTTGAAAAAAATACAACTCTATTGAAAAATGGAAAGTGAGATATTTATATCCGTTTTTTTAGCAATCATGGCAAGTTCTTTTTCAGTTGGATTCTATACGAAGTATGCCAGCGTCTATGAAAATACACTCCTAGTCGTTCAATCCAAACTCACCAAACCTAATTCAAAATCAATCCTCTCCGCCTTCCTCTTGTACAGTTTAGCGGCGGGAATTTTACTGGGGTTGACATTGATTTCTAAAATATGTTTGGGCGGTGATATTATAGAAAAATTTCAAGTGGGTGGGTTCAGCCTCGCAAAATGGGTCGCTTTGATGGCTTTCATGTATTTCTCTCACATCGCGACGGAAGCGTTCGCAAGATTAGAAATGAGTATGAGTTTTTATGCGATATTCTTTCAAATCAACGTCGTTGTAATCGTGATAGCGGATATTTTGGTCAATAAAACAGTCGTTTCGGCGTTGGCATACTGGGGGGGGGGCTTGGTTTTGGTCGCAAGCATCGGAACATTGGTAGTTTCGTATATTCGTACCGAATCTAACCACCGAATCACGACCAAGACCATTGTGATAGCTTTTTTATCGGCACTTACTTGTGGAATTGCCCTTTTTATTGACGGTGAAATCGGAAATAAATATATTTTTCAAGCCAATTATTCCTTGAAAAATATTGAAAATTCGCTGACACCATTTTTATTTTATGAGTTTTTGACCTTTTTTCTGCCCGCTTGCATTGCATTTGCAGCATTGTGTTTTCGGTTGGGATTCAGCGACACGATAAAAACGGCTTCGGCAATGCTTCACATGCGCGTCGGGCGAAAAAGTGGATTTTACATGTACGGCAATTCAGCTTTGTTTTCGGTGGGGCAATTTGTATTTTCGGTTTTTGCCCTCACCATACCCGCCGAACGAGTGTTGGTCGCTTCCATTTTGAGTTTAACGCCTTTGTTTAATACCATTTTCGATAGAAAATTAAAAGACCCAATCATAAAAAAAGCCAATTGCTTGTTTTCGATTTTAGCTGCCATTGGCATTGTATTCATCTTTATTAGTAAAAAATAAAAATAAGAAAAATGAGTCAAGAAGAATTGAATCAATTGTTGAATGCCCATGCTGAATGGTGGACTTCGCAAGGCGAAAATGGAGACAATCTGACGCTAAATGATGTTGATTTGTCTCGTTTAGATTTCAAAAATAGCAATTTAAAAGGTGCAAATTTAAGCCGTTGCAATGCGCAATACTGCAATTTCGAGTGGGTGAATATGACCTCTATCAACGTAACGAATACGGATTTTCGCGGCGCGAACTTCGCGCATGCGAACATGACCAAGATAGATTTTCGATATGTGCGCATTGATGAAACCACTTGTTTCGACCACGCCCTCGCCAAAGGCATGTTGGTGGATTGGGCAACGTTCAATCAGCTACCCCCCAGTATCCAAGCGCAAAAACCCATTGTCGTCAACCCAAATGTGGTGGAAATGGTGTTTGAAATTAAATCAGAAACCAAAGATGTCGTCGTGCAAGCATTAAGCGATATGGGCGATTATTTGGAAGCCCAAAACGAGGCAATCAGAATTTCTTCGACAAAAGAAGGCAACCAATATCGGTTTAAAGTAGAAGCCGATAGCCAAGACAAAGTAATAAAAATCACGCAAGACATTCAGTTTTTTGGAGATATTTTAGCAGGACGACAACGGTTGGACAGTGAAAAAGAACAGGCATTGTTGGAAAGCCGATATCGGCGTTTACAGAAAAATTACGAAGAATTAGAAGCGGATAGAAAAGAAATTAAAATGTTATATGCCGAAACTCGCGTAGAATTGAAAGAAGCAAAAGAGGCTTTGAAGGCAGAATATAATACCAAACAGCAATTTATGGATATTATCGAAAATATGTCTTCTACCATGCGTCAAGTTCATGCGTTGCCTGTTGCCAAAGATAAAGATACAAGATACACGTTTTCTACGCCTGAAAAAAAGGATTTGAGATTGGAAATTGAAGAAATCATTTGTTGCATCACAATACCAGAAACCAAAACAGCAGAATTGTATTTAAAAAATAACGAGGTTGTTGTAATCGTCTTCAAACGTTTTGAAGATTTGGCGCAGGAATTGGCGGAGTTGAGTTCAGATTTGTTTAAATGTAGTAAAAACTTGATTATCAATCTCAACGAAGTTGAATCAACCGAATCGCTGCCCAGCAATCGGGTCAAAGTGTTGCTACGCAATCAATCGCAAACCAAAATTAATTTCGAGATTGTCGTCGCCCGAGACTACAAACCCAAATTTGAAACCTTGATGAAAGAAAAAACATAAACTAGAAAAAACTAATTAAAAAAAAACGATTCGCATCGCTGCGAATCGTTTTTTTTTATGTTTAAAACATTGATTATCAATAACTTGCGCCGTTTGCGTTGATAACGCCGTAGCCAAATTGAGAAGACAAGCTGCTTTTGAATGCTGCGTTGTTTCTCAATCGCGTCAACACATCGTTTGCGGTTTGACTGGTGTTTCGACCCCAAGCCAATGCCGCAATGCCCGCCGTTGTAGCAGTCGCCGCCGACGAACCGCCCACGCCATTGATGCCAAAACCCGCCGTCGTAAGCGTAATGACTTTAATGCCGTCGCTTGCGCGTTCCATCACCGCCGTGAAATCAACCTCGCTTCCAGAGTGACAAACGCCACATCTCGCGCCCGAAGTCGTCACGCCCGTAACGGCAACCGCTTCGTTCATATTAGCAGGAAATATAACGCCATACCAACTCGTAAAGGTCGTAGAAGTTCCTGCCGCCGCAAACAATAATTTTTGATTGGTAGCTCTCAACGCGATGACCGCATCGGCAATCACGCCGCGATAGGTCAACGAACCCAACGACATGCTCACGATTTTGATGCTCGGCGTGTTTTTTGCCAACGTAATCGCTGCCGCAACGCCTTGTTCTTCGGTTCCGTTGGAAATAATGACATCGTCAACGGCGCGACAAGACGTAAAATTGCAGTTGTAAGCCACGCCACACGCCGTCGCCAAATTGTTGCGCGGCGAAGCGACGATGCCTGACATGGCAGTTCCATGTCCGCAAGTCGTATAAGGCGATGCTTGGTAGCCCGTCACTTGACCCCAAAAATTGGTGGTCGGATAGCGGCTGATGAGGCTCAATGTCCGCGTGGTCAAAGAACCCGCGCCCTTGAAATTGGCATCGGTGAAAATAGCTTGTTGCTGGCTGACACCTGCGTCAATGACCATCACGCCAACGCCCGCGCCTGTGGTACGCGCCCACGCGCCCGGAATTTGCGCATTGTCAAAACTCCACGAACGTTTTGCCGTGTTCGGCGACATTGGGAAAAAATGCGTTCCCGACACCAATGTATTGTCGTTGACGTAGCCCGAACAGCCCGATTCGCTGCGCAAACCGTTTCTGATTTCGGCGTTGTCTTCGGGCGAATAGCTGGCGGGATAGATATAACGAATCAAACCAGATTTTCGCAATTGTTGAATGGTTTCAAAACCTTTCACTTTGAAATAGACCGCGTTGAGTTCGTCGAACTCGTTGCTGGCAGCAAAACCCTCGAAATAACCCTTCGCACGGAAGCGCGATTCGGATTGAAGCAACAAATTGACCACTTCTTGCTTCGCGCCTGCGACATAACCAACCGCCAACAACGAGTCGCGGGTGTTGACCAATGCGTTCCAAAGCATGTCGTCCGAAGCGGATTCCCAATGGAAAACCTCATTTTTTTCTTGGATTTTTTCCTCAATGAAACGGTCAATTTCGTTGTTATTGAGTCGAATTTTGGATTCTGAAACCGCTTGCGGCGTTTCGGAAGAGATATTGGAATTGTCTTTCTGACAACTCGACAATACGAGAATCGCCGTTGCAAAAGCGATTTTTGAAATAGTTGATACTTTGACCATACGTAACGCTTTGAAATAATTTTGGTTTAGAGATGTGTTAAAAATGTAATGCTAATGAATTGTAAAATTATCAATAACATAAACAAAGATACAAAACTTTGAGATTAGGTAGGTTATTTTTTATCAAAAAATGTTAAAAAAAATTTATTAGTAAAAAAATGATGTAAAAAGCC
>JBJOPA010000057.1:0-3682 GCA_046051005.1 Bacteroidota bacterium | reverse complement strand
AATGTTGCTTGTAATGGAACTTCAACGGGTGGTATTGTGACTTCGGTTAGCGGCGGAACTCCAAATTATAGCTATTTATGGAGCAATAATTCAACAAGTGCCAATCTTTCAAATATTGGCGCAGGGACTTATAATTTGACGGTGACCGATGCAAATGGCTGTACGACTACGGGTAGTTGGACGCTTACACAACCTTCGGCGATTGTAATTTCGGCGACGGGTGCGAATACGACTTGTGGTTCGTCAAATGGCTCTATTACAGCGTCTGTTACTGGGGGGTCTCCAAATTACACGTATTTATGGAGTAATGGTGCGACGACTGCGAATATTTCTAATTTAGCAGGCGGCAATTATACGTTGACGGTTCGAGATGCGAATGGTTGTACGGCTACGCGCAGCGTGACGATTGGAAGTAGTACACCAATCACCATCAATCCAACAGTTGTGAATGTTGTTTGCGCGGGCGCGGCTACGGGAAGTGTTTCATTAGCCATTAGTGGTGGCACATTGCCTTATCGTTACACTTGGAGTAATGGCGCGACAACGGCAACCATCAACGGTTTGCCACAAGGCGTTTATCGTGTAACGGTTACCGATGCCAACAATTGTACCGCTAATGAGGTGTATTCTATCGTTCAGCCTGCGGCAATTACGTTGACTACAACCAGTATAAATGCAACTTGTGGTGCGGCAAATGGTTCGGCTCGCGTGACAGCAACGGGTGGGTCAACTACTTATACTTATTTGTGGAGTAATGGAACTAATCTGCGTACTTTGTCGGGTGTAATTGGTGGAACGTATAGCGTAACCGTAACAGACGGAAATAGTTGTAGCGTTAATACAACCGTCAACATTGGGTCAACGCCTGGCATTACGGCGGTAAATCTGTTGCCCACAAATGCTACTTGTCTGAACAATGACGGTGCTATTAGTTTGACGGTGACGGGTGGCGCAAGTCCTTTTACATATCTTTGGAGTAATGCGGCAACTTCCAGTTCCATTACTGGATTGTCGGCAGGAAATTATAGTGTAACCGTGACCGATGCCAACAGTTGTACCGCTTCTGCAAGCGTTACTTTAACCGCTCCATCGGCTTTGGTGATTAATTTAAATAGAACCAATACTTCTTGCGGACTTAATAACGGCACAATAAATGCTTCTGTTTCGGGTGGAACAACGCCTTATTCGTATGCTTGGACGGGTGGCGCGACTGCTCAAAATTTGACGAATCTTTCCGCAGGTAGTTATATATTGTCTGTTCGTGATGCGGCAGGGTGTGCGGCTTCGCAAATGGCAACTGTCGGGGCATCAACCGCCATGAATTTATTAGTCTCGGCGAACAATGTTACTTGTAATGCCGCTACAAATGGTGGTGCGGTGGTCAGCATTTCGGGTGGACGTTCTCCTTATTCTTATTTGTGGAGTAACACCGCTACGTCAAGTGGAATCTCTAATCTTGTGGCTGGAAATTATTTAGTAACCGTAACAGATGCGGATAATTGCAGAGCAACAGGTATGACAGAAGTGACGCAACCTACTGCCATTAACATCGGTTTTGTGGGTACGCCTGCTTCGTGTACGCCTACGGGAGCAATTTCGGCTTCGGTTACTGGGGGGGTGCCTAATTACCGTTACTCATGGTCAAATGGAGGAACAACTGCTACCATTAATAATGTAGCAAGTGGTACATACACCCTTTCTGTTACTGATGCAAATGGTTGTTTGAAAATTGCTGCTGCTACGATTAATGCGAATATTTCTCCCAATTTGAGTTGTACGGTCGCGGTTGTTCAGAACGTTTCGGACGTAGGTGCGAACGATGGGTCTTTAAGCGTTACGCCTGCAAATGGGCAAACTCCTTACCGATATCGTTGGAGCAATGGTGGATTGACCGCCACCGTAACGAGTTTGGCGGAAGGAAATTATAGCGTGACGGTGACAGATGCGTACAATTGTACGACTGTATGCAGCAGAAATATTGCCCCAATTTGCGACAATGTTACTGACGGTGGTTTGATTGAAGGCAACCAGAACCTTTGTCCGGGTGGAAATGCTACGGACATTACGGAAATTGCGCCGATAATGGGAGGTTCTGGAATCATTGAATATATGTGGATGAGAGGAACAGATGATGTTGCTTTTAATACCACAAATTATACCGCCATTCCAAATTCTAATGCGCCAAATTTAACAAACATTGGAGTCATTAATCAAACGACTTATTTCTTTCGTTGCGTGCGGCGGCGCGGTTGTCCGTTCATTGAGGGCAATCGAATTACGAAGACCGTAGATTTGTCAACGGCTTATGTTGCGCCGTCAACGGCTTGCGTCAATCAAGATGTAAATTTTGAAGCTTTGGATACGCGACCCAATATTAGTTATTCATGGTCTTTTGGTGCGTCGGCAACGCACGCAAATTCTACTTCAAGAACGCCAACGGTGCGGTTTACGGCTGCGGGAAATTATGTAGTTCGTTTGTTTTTGTATCGAAATGGTTGTACGGCTAATTTAATGATTCCAATCAGTGTGACCAGTTGCGCAACTGGTGGCGGAAGTGCTTTGAGTAGTTTTACCGCCAAAGTCAATGCGGCTAAAAATGTGGAATTGGCTTGGACAACTGAAAATGAAACGCCGCAAAATCGGTTTTTCATCGAACGGTCGCCCGATGGTTTGGATTTCAAGACCCTCACAGAATTGGAAGGGCAGGGCGGAGTTTTTAACAATTACCGCTATACAGACCAATTCCCCAAGAAAGGGGTTGCATTTTACCGCTTGCGAAATGTAAATCGGCGCGGAGATGTTACCCTTTCCGAAATGAAGCGGGTCATGATTACCGATAGCGAAGACGAAGCAAAAGTTTTGATTTACCCCAATCCGATGATAAATTTGGCTTTCCTCGAAGTGTTGAGCAATGATTATAATGGCGGCGCAACGATTGAAATATACAATCAACAAGGCATTAAAGTTTTTACCAAGATTCAAGAGGCGCAACAGTCGAGATTGAAATTGGAATTGAATGATTTGCCGAGTGGTGTATATTTCGCAAGGGTTAAATTGGACAACGGAGATGTCAAAACGGCTTCTTTTGTAAAATTGACGAAGTAAAATGAATCAATAATAGATGCTTTGAAAGCCTCTCCCCAGTATAAAATACTTTTTTTGGAGTTGAAAAGATAAATTTTCATTGAAAAAAGAGAAATATACTGGGGGGGGGCTTTTTTTGGATAAGAAAAAATTTTAAAAGCAGTTTGCGGCAAAGTTTTTATCGGGATAAAAATTTTAAAAACAGGTTGAAAAAATGTTTTGCGTCCCGTTCGAGGCGTTGAAACGCCACGCTAATATAACAGCCGTCTCTTCGAGACTTTTTTGTTATCCTTCTTACAAACAGTCCGTAGGACGACCGTTATATTAGCGTGGCGTTTCAACGCCTTGCGGTGTTACGGAATGAAAAACAGAATCCGAACGAAACCCAAAATGTCCCGTAGGGACAATGTTTTTGTAACGAGGGATTTCAATCCCTCGAACGAGGAAATTTTTATGGGGATAAAAATTCATAAAACAGGTTGAAAAAATGTTTTGCGTCCCACGCGAGGCGTTGAAACGCATTGCAAAAATATCCCGCGACCCACGCGAGGCGTTGAAACGCCACGCTAATATAACAGCCGTCCCTACGGGACTTTTT
>JBJOPA010000056.1:0-20199 GCA_046051005.1 Bacteroidota bacterium | reverse complement strand
ATATAAAACCGATTTGATTGCCGTTTCGATTGACAATGAAAAAGCGTTTCCGAAAGTAAAGCCATTGGCGGACAAAAAAGGTTGGGCTTATCAAGTGTTGTGGGACGGTGCGGGCGCGTGGAAATCGTCGCTCAATATTCCAAGTGTTCCTTATACGTTGGTCATCAAAGATGGCAAAATCGTCTATCGTCACGCGGGTTACAAAGACGGAGATGAAAAAGAATTAGAAAAAAAACTCGCCGAATGGTCGAAATGATTTTCTCATAAATCCCCTTTTTTATAAAATTTTTGAAGAAAAATACCTAAAAAAAGGCGATTATACTGGGGGGTAGCATTTTTCATAAAAAAAAAAGATTCAGTCAACAACTGAATCTTTTTTTTTGTTTTTTTTGAAAAAAAATTATGGATTCAACAAAAAATCGGCGGCTTTTTCCCCAATCATGATGACGGGCGCGTTGGTATTGCCTGACGTAATTTTAGGCATCACCGACGCATCGGCTACGCGCAATCCGCGCACGCCGCGCACGCGCAAGGTGGAATCCACAACCGAATTTTCTTCGGAATCGCCCATTCGACAAGTGCCGACGGGGTGATAGACGCATTCCAAAGTACGTCGAATGTGTATCAAAATTTCCTCCTCCGTTTCGGCTTGACGTGGATAATGAATTTCTTTTAAAAACGGTGAAAATCCTTTGGATTCCATGATTTTTCGCGCCAATCGGTAGCCTTTGATGAGGGTTTGGCGGTCGTCTTCGTGCGACAAATAATTGGGTTGAATGCGCATGGACTCGAACGGATTGTTGGAACGCAAACTAACTTCTCCACGACTTTTGGGGTGCAAAAGGGTGGGCAAAAGCGTAAAACCGTCCGTTTTTGGATACGTTTCGGGGCGATAAATGTCCACGCCGTTTGCCAAATCGTGTTCGTCGCCCATGTGACCTGGCACGAACATGATTTGTAGGTCAGGTTGCGCCATTTTTGGGTTGGTTTTCACGAAGGCATTGGATTCGAGTGGGCTGATGGTCAACGGACCGCGTTTGCGCACCAACCAAGACAAAATATGCTTTGGCATATTGACTGGTTTTTGGACAATATTCATCGTTCCGCGCCACGTCGAAAGTCCGCTTACGCCAAACATGAGGTGGTCGTGTAGGTTTTTTCCTACGTTTTGGAGTGGGATTTTGCTTTCGATGTGTTGTTTTCGCAATTCGCTGGGGTCGCCGATGCCCGACAACATCAGCAATTGCGGCGAGCCAAACGCGCCTGCACTGAGGATAATTTCTTGATTACAAAATACTTTTTCGGTATTATTTTTACTATTTTTTTGGAAAAATTCGACCCCAACGGCGCGGTCTTTTTCTAACAAAATCTTTTTTACTTGCACGCCCGTCAACACTTTGAGGTTGGGTCGCACTAGAAATGGTGTCAAAAATGCAGATGCGGTGCTTTCTCGCACCCCATTTTTGATGGTAAACTGAAAATGTCCTGCGCCTTCTTGCGTTTCGCCGTTGAAATCGGGATTGTTGGCAATGCCATTTTCGCCGCACGATTGCACGAAGGCATCAGCCAATGGCGTTCGATATTTGGTGGCTTCGGTGACGTGCAACAAACCGCCTTTTGCATGGAAATCGTTTTCAAATTGGGCATTATTTTCTGATTTTTTGAAGTAAGGCAACACGTCTTTGTGCGCCCAACCCGATGCGCCCATGCGCGCCCAATCGTCGTAGTCGGCGTGGTTGCCGCGCACGTATGCCATGGCATTGGTGGAGCTGCTGCCGCCCAAAACTTTGCCGCGTGGCTGGTACATTTGGCGATTGTCCACGTGCGTTTGTGGTTCGGTTCGGAAGCCCCAATCTACGTTCGAGTAGTTCAATTTTCCGTAGGCGGCTGGGATTTTGATTTCCAATTTGGTGTCGCGCCCGCCCGCTTCGAGCAATAACACTTTATTTTTGGGATTTTCGGACAACCGATTCGCCAAGACACAGCCCGCCGAACCCGCCCCGATGACGATATAATCAAATTTCATATAAAAAAAATATTTTGCCAAAGGGCAATTGAAAAAAACGATGCTCAAAGATACAATAAAAAATGAATAACAGGAAAGAAAAACGAGTTTTTGAAAGAACATTATTTTTTTTTAAAAGCGATTGTGGAGAGATTTTTTGGGTGTTGTAGGGTTTTGGGTTTGAATTTAAATTATTTAAAAACTGAATTTGGTGAAAATTGATGCTTTTTGCCGTTTTATAGGTCGTTTATACTGGGGGGGGGGTATTTTTGAAAAAAAATTACGATTTTTTATTGTTTTTTTGTAATAAACTTTATTGAGTCCGAAAAATATTTGTAATTTTGCGGTGGAATTAAGGAAATTTTATTTTTTGTAAATAGAAATAAAAGATTTTCGGAATATTTTCTTGATTTCTTTATCTTCTTTATTATCATTTCTAAAAACGGCAAAAGATTGACGATGGAAAAATTGTTTACCTTAAACGCTTTACCAGTATGACCCGAATAGTCGTAAGCGTATCAGAAAAACGAAGCTGACGTTTTTTTTGACTTTGAGTTTTTTATAAACTTAAAATCAAAAAAAGTCTTTTGCCGCTTCGACTCGACGAAAAAATGTAAGACTTAATTGTTTTTTTTCGTCAATTTTTTTTACTAAATCCGTTAAATGGAGAAAAAATTAATTGAAGTTGCAAAAGAGTTTAACGTTGGCAAAGACAACATCGTTGAATTTTTGCACAGTAAAGGTTTTGACATAGACAATCGCCCGATTGCGCGACTATCTGACGATATGTTTGCAGCCGTGTCAAAACAGTTTCAAGACTCTCGCGCCGACAAAAAGAAGGCGGACACCTTTGAAATTGGTATCCGTCCAGGCAGTGGCACTACGCCGCCTGCACCCGTCGCACCTGCGAAAAAGGAAACGACAACCCCGACGGCAGCACCGCCGACACTGGTTGAACGTCCTGTGCTTGCGCCCAAAACGGACAAAAGCAACGACACAAAACCCGCGTCGAAAGACGAAAATACTGGGGGGGGGGCTAAAATAGCCTTAAAACCAATTACTGGTGTCCGCGAGAAAATCGAAAAAACGACACCGCCTCCCGCGCCGCCTGCTCCAAAGGAAGTAGCAGATGCGACCGCACCCGTCGAAAAAAAGACAGAACCTGTCAAAGAAATCAAGGAAAAAGTAGAGAAAAAAGCCGACAAACCTGAAAAGGTAGCCGACCCTGCGCCCGTTGTAGCCAAAGAAGATGCACCGAAAACCGTAGATGTCGAGGCAAAAGTCTCTATCCTTCGTCATACACCCAAAGTGTTAGGCAAAATTGACCTCGACCAAGTTCGCAAGAACGAAGAACTCGACAAATCGTCGAGAAGAAAAAATGAGCGTGAATTTGCCAGAGACTTTGCGAAAGAAAGACAAAAGGTAAAGCAGCAAAAGCAAGAAACAAAAGATGCCAATAATAGTACAAATACCAACACGGGAAATAGTACTAACAATAATACGATTAACAATACGAGTAATGGCAATCGCAACGAAAATAGTAACAACAACAATCGTAGCGAATCGCCAGTGAATCGAGGCGAAAATCGAGGCAATAACAATAGCAACAACAATAACAACAACGGTAATAACAACAATCGAGGCGAAAACAATCGCAATCGTGGGGACAATCGCAACGACAATCGAGGCGATAACAACCGCAATCGCGACCGCAAAACCCTTGTGTTGCCAAATGTTCCGATTCCACCACCGTTGGAAGATGGGCATTCGTTGACGAGTTATGTTGCGCCTGAAACCATTCGCGCCGAAGCACCAACTTTGGGTGGATTGAAAATTCAAGGTAAAATTGACCTCGTTCAGTTTGAAAAACCAAAACCACGTCGCGGCGAAGGCGGCGGAGCCAACACACCCCTCAAAGAAGGAGAAGTTGACCCACGCAAACGCAAGCGCAAACGTAAAAAAATCGGTTCGGATTCACCAAATCCAACTGGTCAAAATACTACAGGCGGCGGCGGTCAACAAGGCGGCAATCGCACAGGTGGTCAGAACACAGGCGGTGGCGGTCAACAAGGCGGCAATCGTACAGGTGGTCAAAACACAGGCGGCGGTCAACAAGGTGGCAATCGTACAGGTGGTCAAAACACAGGCGGTGGCGGTCAACAAGGCGGCAATCGTCCTGCGGGTCAGAACACAGGCGGTGGCGGTCAGCAAGGCGGCTATCGCGGTGGTCAAAACAATACAGGCGGTGGTTATCGCGGTGGTCAGAACACAGGCGGCGGCGGTTTCAATCGCGGCGGTCAGGGCAATGGTTTCCGTCCGAATACACCGACTACCCCCAGTACACCCGGCGAAATTTCAAAACGCGAGATAGAAGAAAAACTCAAAGCTACCATGAATCGCCTTGGAATGGGCGGTGGTGGCGGTCGTTCGCGTCAGAAAGTGCGTCGTGATAAGCGCGATAAAATGCGCGAAAAAGAAGAAAACCGTCAAGCGGAACTCGACAACGCAAAATTGCAGCTCACCGAATTTATTACGGTAGCGGAATTAGCAAGTTTGTTGAATGTTTCGGTTGCGGAAGTCATTAGCTCGTGTATGAGCTTGGGCTATTTCGTGTCTATCAATCAACGACTCGATGCGGAAGTAATTGGCATTGTTGCCGAAGAATTTGGTCAAGAAGTAGAATTTATTTCTGCCGATGCGCAAAACGAAGAAGACGTTGCCGAAGAAGTTGATGCACCAGAAGACCTCGTTTGGCGTGCGCCAATCATCACGGTGATGGGACACGTTGACCACGGTAAAACATCATTGCTTGACCACATTCGCAAAGCAAATGTCGTTTCGGGCGAAGCAGGTGGTATCACGCAACACATCGGTGCTTATGAAGTCATCATGGCAGATGGACGAAAAATTACGTTCCTCGATACGCCAGGTCACGAAGCGTTTACCGCAATGCGGGCGCGTGGTGCAAAGGTGACAGACGTAGCCGTCATCATCATTGCGGCAGACGATAGCATCATGCCACAAACACGCGAAGCCATCAGTCACGCACAAGCAGCAGGCGTACCGATTATATTTGCCATCAATAAAATTGATAAAGACGGAGCTTCTCCTGACCGAATCAAACAAGAATTGTCGGGCATGGATTTGCTCGTCGAAGAATGGGGCGGTAAATATCAATCGCAAGACATTGCAGCTAAAAAAGGCTTGAATGTTGATTTGTTGTTGGAAAAAATCTTGCTCGAAGCAGAAATTTTGGACTTGAAAGCCAATCCGAACAAACGTGCCGTTGGTACAGTCATCGAGGCTTCCTTGGATAAAGGGCGTGGATATGTTACCAAAATTTTGGTGCAAAGCGGAACCCTCAAAATTGGCGACCCTATCATCGCAGGCGAACACGCAGGCAAAGTACGCGCCATGTTCAATGAACGTGGACAAAAAGTACTCAAAGCAGGACCTTCAACTCCAGTTTTGGTTCTCGGTTTGGGCGGCGCACCACAAGCGGGTGAGAAATTTAGAGCTGCCGAAAGCGAAAGCGAAGCAAAACAAGTGGCAAACAAACGTGCGCAAATCGTTCGCGAACAAAGTTTGAGAGCGACAAAACGCATCAGTCTCGACGAAATTGGTCGTCGTTTGGCACTCGGAAACTTCAAAGAGTTGAATGTAATCGTAAAAGGCGACGTAGATGGCTCGGTAGAAGCATTGTCAGATGCACTCATCAAGCAATCGCATGAAACCGTTGCGGTGCGCGTGATTCACAAAGCCGTTGGCGCGATTTCTGATTCCGATATCCTTTTGGCTTCGGCTTCCGATGCAATTGTGGTAGGTTTCCAAGTGAGACCAAGCCCAAGCGCACGCAAATTGGCAGAACGAGAAGGGGTCGAAATCAAGCACTATTCGATTATCTACGAAGCCATCAGCGAAATTCGCTCGGCTATCGAAGGTATGTTGGAGCCGACCAAAGAAGAAAAAATCACAGGTCAAGTCGAAATTAGAGAAGTCTATAAAACGGCAAAATATGGTATCATTGCAGGTTGTTACGTGCAAGAAGGTTCCATTTCACGCAATTCGCACATTCGCGTCATTCGCGACGGCATCGTAGTTTTCCCGATGAAAGAAGGTGCAATCGGTGGATTGGGGTCGCTCAAACGTTTCAAAGATGATGTGAAAGAAGTCAAACGCGGTTTTGAATGTGGTTTGACAATTGACAATTATCAAGACTTCCAGATGAACGATATTATCGAAGTGTATGAAATTATCGAGGTGAAACAAAAGTTGAAATAAAACTTTTTAAAATAGATAATGACAAAAAACTCGTTTCTGACCTTGCGCGTGAAACGAGTTTTTTGTTTTTTTGCCAAAAAATAGCCCCCCCCCAGTATAAATGCCATTTTTTGACCTAAAATTGAACTTTGAATATTACTTGCGTAAAAATGTTTTTTGAAAATTTAAATATTTTTATACCTTTGTGCAAAATTGTTTTTATTAAACGAAATAAAAAAGAAAATATAAAAATTTAGAATTATAAATGAGTCAATATCCACTTAAAGTTGAAGGAAAATTTAAATATTCTGAATCGTCAACTGACAAAAAAGAAACGATACTTTTATTGCATGGTTTGATGGGCGGTTTGAGTAATTTTACCGAACTTATAGAATATTTTTCTACTGATTATAACGTCGTTTTTCCAATCATACCCATCTATGATGCGCCCATGTTGTCCGTTTCGGTGCAGGGGTTTGTAGATTATATTGTTGAATTTATTAATTACAAAGGCTACTCCAAAGTCCATCTTTGCGGCAATTCGTTGGGTGGTCATGTTGGTTTGTTGACGACTTTGAAAGAGCAAGACCGCGTGGCAACATTGACCTTGACGGGCAGTTCGGGCTTGTATGAGAGCGCGATGGGCAGCACATTTCCGCGTCGCGGCGATTTTGACTACATCAAAAAGAAAACAGAAGAAGTGTTTTTTGACCCCGCCATTGCGACCGAAGAATTGGTAAAAGAAATTTTTGACACCGTCAACGACAGAGGCAAGGCGATTCGGATTGTGGCAACTTCAAAGTCTGCCATTCGACACAATTTGAGCGATAAATTGCACCTCATCAAAATACCCGTGTTGCTCATTTGGGGCAAACACGACAGCGTCACGCCGCCTTTCGTAGCAGAAAAATTTAATGAACTCATCGAAAATTCGCGCCTCGTTTGGATTGACAAATGCGGTCACGCGCCGATGATGGAACATCCAGCCGAATTTAATGCAGTTTATGGCTCATTTTTGAAAGAAGTATTGGCGGAAAAAGCATAAATATTTGCTTTTCCTTGATGTAAGGCAATAACAAAAAAGACGAAACGGTTTTCACATCGTTTCGTCCTTTTTTTTGATACCCCCCAGTACAAACGGGTTGTACGTTCAAAAAAACGTAATTTTCTTATCGTTTTTTTGTTTTTGCCAACGCAAACTCGTTGTTTTGGATAATTTTCTGGAAGTCTTCTCCAAAGACAGCACGGTAGGTATCGTCAATTTTTACCCAAGTTTCCATGATGCGTTCATGGAGTGCCATGCCTTTTTCCGTCGCGGAGATATAAGTGTACTTACTGTAAGAGCTTCGTTGTACCAGGTCTCTCTTTTCCAGTTTCTCGACCATGCGTGTGATAGTCGAAGGAGCCAGCAAAATGCGCTCGCTGAGTTCAGTAGGCTGAATTTTCGGTTTGGCATTTACATTCATCAACAAATAAGCGTCAGAAGGAGTGATACCAATTTCAGAAAATGCTCTTTCTGCGATGGCATGAACTTCCCGCGAAAACGCGAAAGTTGTGAAATATAAATTGTCCGAAAAAGGTGATAAATTTTGCATGTGCGTAAAAATCCCTCTTAAATTTAGTTAAGTTAAAAAATATATATTGCCCTATAAAATTAAACGCGTAACAACTAATAAATAGTAAATAATAAATATTGAAAAATGTTGTGAAAGTTGCATGATAGGGTTGTAAAAATACGTGTTTCGCTATTTTTATTATTGTCAAAGGTCACCTGTGTAGGTGAAAAGTAAATGTGAAAGATAACTTCCGACGCAAAAATAGTTAAAATGTTGTCGCGGCAAATAGTTTTGCCTATATTTTTTTTAAAAAACTAATACTAATTTTTAAAAAAGTAGAACTTTCACGCTTTTTGACCTAAAAAACGATAATTATTGGAATTCTGACGCTAATTTCTGTTTCACTTTCCAACCAAATTTGATACATACCCGCCGAAAAATTGGAAATATCCACCGAAATACTGGGGGGTATCAAATCTGAATAAGAAATTGCCTTTGAAAAAACAAGTTGTCCCAAACTGTTTTGCATCAGAATTTTGCCCTTGAACGATTGATTGTCAGTTGCCTGTACATTCAGATTTATTATATTCTTAGCGGGATTCGGAAAAACACCCAACAATTGCAACGCGCCCGTGCGTGCGCCCGACCATCGCCGTTTCAGCCAAATGCGGCTGCCTTCCAAATTCAATCGCTTGCCTGTTTGGGTCGTGTTTTCGAGTGTGGTCAATGCGTCACCGCCGTTCAGAATGGCTTCGCGCACAAGGTCGGCAGCGGCAGTTGGCGACATTTTGCAAAGCGTGTCGCCGTTTGGCAATGCCCACAACAACGCCACCGCGCCCGCCACTTGGGGAGCCGCAAACGAGTTGCCCGAAAAAATGTCGGTCGCATTGTTTCTCGGAAAACTAGTCCAAATTTCGCTGCCCGGTGCGGCAATATGAATCACATTTTTGCTGTATGCGTAGGGTTTTCGACGGTCAGATTGGTCGGTCGAAGTGATGTTGATGAGGCGTGGAGTCGGGCAAAGGCTCGGCAAATCGCCAATATTTTCGATATTCACATTTTGATTGGGCGGCGCATTGACAATGATAACGCCTTCCGAAGTCAACGAATCCGTCCATGCGCACAAAATGGGTTCTTGGTTTGCAAATTTTCTATCCACGCCCACCGAAACCGAAGCCGCCACCACAAACGCACCCTGCCGCCCATTGCTGAGCCGATAGCGTTTGCGTTGCCGATAGATATATTCAAAAGATGCAGCAATGTCGGCAGCCGTCCGCGCTTCGCTGCATAACATCAATTTTACATGCCAATTGCTGCCGCTTATGCCTTGCTGATTGTTGCCCGCCGCACCAATAATGCCCGCACAAGCCGTTCCATGTGGCGGATACTGGGGGGGGGCATCGTCGCGGGTGTGGCGGTCATTTTGGTCGCGGGTGTTCCAACCAAAGGCATCGTCGGGATAACCATTTTGGTCATCGTCCAAATTATTGTTTGGAATTTCGGATTTATTTTTCCAAATATTTTGCTTCAAGTCGCGGTGCGATGTATCGAAACCCCAATCCAAAACTGCCACCACAATCGAATCGCCGCAAGCCGTCACGCCGCCCGTCGTAGTTTCCCAAAATTTGGAAACTTGGGTGCGCTGCAAATACCATTGTTCCCGAAAATCGGGGTCGTTGGGTTCGACGTTGCGAAGCGTGGCGGCACTATTGGGTTGCGCCAACACAACGCCACGTGCGCGCAAGAGCATTTTTAAATATTGATTTTCTGAAATGTATTTGTCCGTTTCTCCAACAAAATTTAACTGAACGATTAGAATTTGTTCAGATTTTTTGTCAATTTTTTTTACATCAAAAAAACTTTCAGAAAGATTTTTTTTGAAAGTTGATTCGTCAAAATTCGCATTGATTTGTATCACAAATTCTCGACTTTGTGAACACAAAATCGAAAATTTTAAACACAAAATAAGCAATAACAATATTTTACGAATCATATTTTATTTTAATTATTCATTAACCTTATACGGAACTCGCGCCATGAGCGAACGACCCAATGTTACTTCGTCGGCATATTCCAAGTCGCCGCCAAAAGAAATGCCGCGTGCCAACGTCGAAATCTGAACGCCATGCAACGCCAATCTTTTCGACAAATAATAGACCGTCGTATCGCCCTCGATGGTTGCGCTGATTGCCATCACAATTTCTTTGATGCCGCCCGCCGCCACCCGTTCGAGTAGGCTTTCTACTTCCAAATCTTGCGGCGCAATGCCTTCGATGGGCGAAATAACGCCGCCCAAAATATGATAAACGCCTCGAAATTGCCCCGTTTCTTCAATCGCCATCACGTCTCTGATGCCCTCCACGACGCACACGAAAGATTGGTCGCGGCGCGGGTCTTCGCAAATCATGCACATGTCGGCATCAGAAATATTATGACATTTTTTACAACGTTTGATATTTTGACGCATTTTCAACAGCGAATCGGCAAATGTCTCGGTCACTTCGCGGTCTTGACTGACCAAATGCAACGCCAATCGCAACGCCGTTTTTTTGCCAATACCCGGCAACGATGAAAACGCAGTTACCGCATCTTCGATGAGTTTTGATGAAAAATTCACGTATTTTTTATTTCTATTATTTTTCTAAATATTTTAAAACACAAAATTGATAAAATGTTTTGAAATGAAACGTTTTTTTTTACTTTTTTTTCAAAAAATGATACCCCCCAGTATAATTGACCTTTTGGAGGCGTTTATACTGGGGGGTGTCATTTTTTCTCTCTATTTTGGATTTATTGTTTTTCTAAACTCCGAAAATCTACTTCTGCCTCGACTTCCCAATTGGCGCGAATGGGGTCAATTTCTTTTCTAAAAATGCGTTCGGGTTGGCGTTTTTGGTCGTAATTTCCTGTGTCCCAAACGCCATTTCCGTTGGTATCTTCGACGATAATGAGCTTGAATTGGTCGGGCGTGAGGGCTTCGATGCGGGTTTTATATCCCTTTTTTTTCTGAACCGTTGCTTCGTGAATCATTTGCCCGCCGCCGCCTTGAATCTGAACGACATAATTTTTGGTCGAATCAAAATTTGAAATCATCAAATTCAAATCGCCCAATTCTTTGCGTGGTTGAATACGTATTTTTTGTTTCAACAACGAATCATTTTGCAATCCAAAAATATCGGTCAGACTTTGTGGCGGAAAAACGAGGCTAAATTTTTCACCTTCGCGCCAAGCGGCTTTTTCTACGAAAATGCGTCTTCCATCGCGTCGAAACGTACAATTGACGCGATTTTCGGCAGAATCTACCAGTTTTATCAATTTTTCGTCCATATTTTGAATCGGGTGATTGAAAATCATTTCAAACGGTTGCAACGGATTTTGATTAATTTCGAGGTCGGCGGCGCGGCGACTTTCGAGTTTGGCGGTTTTCAAAAATTCGTTGCGTGTGCGGGTGCGCATGCGCAGCGTGTCGAAACGTTCGCCGCCCAATTCCAAGACGATTTTGGTCGTCAAATTTTCGGTGGCTTCGTACCAAACCAACAAACTATCTTTTTTTATCTCTTGTGAAATCACTTTTCCATTTTCAAAACCTGTGACCGCGACTTCATTTTGTCGCAAATCTCGATTAAAATTGAATCGAAAAACGCCGTATCGCGTATCGTCTTTGGTGGTCACGGCAAGTTTTTTTTGCGCTTGAAAAAGGCGAATAGTGGGCATCGAATCGGCGGTTCCGACGTTCACGAGGTTGTCTAAAAACCCCATTTCTTCGGCTTCGCTGCTTAGTTTGTAGTTGAAATCGGCATCTTTCAAGGCAAAAATCTTAAATTTCCCAGCACGCACGTTTTCGAGCGTAGCGATGCCCGATTTGTCGGTTTTTGCAAAATAGAACGGGCGACTTTTACGCACCACGCTATCTGAAAAATCGTCATACAACATCACCAAAACGTTGTCTTGTGGATTGTCATTTTCCGCATCAATCACCCTTGCGCTGAACTTCAAACTATCCAATTTGTCGCCCGTTGCGAACACAAAACGCAAGCTTTTTGCTACATTTCCTTCGGTCAAATCCTTGACGGCTTCGCCAAAATTGATGGTGTAAGTCGCATTTGAACGCAATATTTCTTTTTCCGAAAACTCAAATTTGACGGTTCGTCCCGACATCGTCACCTTTGGTCGGTCGGCAAGCGGCGGCGAAACAACGACTTGCGTAGCCGCGTCGTTCAACACAATCCACTCGTCGAAGACCAACGAAATGGGTTGTTTCGTAAAGTTGGTTTGTAGGTTTGGCGTTGAAACGGCGGTCAAGACTTTGGGCGGAATTTTGTCTTTTGTGCCGCCCGAAAGCGGTACGATTTTAGCGCAATTTGAAAACAAAATGCTGATAGCCAATATTTTAAAGATGATTTTTTTATAAAACATAATTATTTTTCAATTAAAAATTTTAAAAATAGGTTGGATACTGGGGGGTATCTTTTGGGTTTGACGTTGGGTTGAAAACGGCTGCAAAATTATATAAATCATCAAAGCAACAAGATTTTTTTTAAAAAACGTTTGAAAACTTGATTTTTCGTTACTTTTGGGCGATTTTTTTTAAAACGACTTAAAAAAGTTGAAATGTATCCAGATTTTTCTTATATTTTACATGACCTTTTTGGCACTTCGACCGACAATTGGTCGTCGCTCATCAAAACATTTGGTTTGTTGCTCGCGTTTGCGTTTTTGACCAGCGCGTATTTTTTGTACCTCGAATTACTGCGAAAAAAAGACCTTTTCATCACCCGACCCATGCGCGACGACGCGGGCAATCTCGTGGACGCATACCCGCACCAGCGCGTGGGCGACATCACCATCATTGCCGCCATTTCGGGCATTTTGGGTGCAAAAGTATTGGCAATTTTTGAAAGTGCCGACACGTTGAACAGTTTTTTAGCCAATCCGATTCACGGTTTGTTTAGCGGAAGCGGTTTGGCAATTTATGGCGGTTTGATTGGCGGATTTATAGGTGTTTATTTTTTTATAACTAAATACTTGAAAATGAATCCTTTATACATGATGGATGCCGTTGCGCCTGCCCTCATGTTTGGCTACGCCGTTGGGCGCATTGGTTGCCAGTTGTCGGGCGACGGCGATTGGGGCATCAACAATCCGATGCCTGCGCCTTCGATGATTCCGCAATGGCTTTGGGCGTGGGACTATCCGCGCAACGTCATGAATGCGGGTGTTGTGATGCCCGAGTTTACGGGTTTATATCGCCACCGCTTGCCGATTGGCGTGTTTCCAACGCCGATTTATGAAACCGTTTTGGCGACGTTGATTGGTATTTTTCTTTGGAAAATTCGCAAAAAAGTGGATTATTTGCCCGGCATGTTGTTTATGATTTATGCCATTTTGAATGGCGTTGAGCGATTTTGGATTGAAAAAATTCGCGTCAACGACAAAATAGATGCCTTCGGTTTGCGTTTCACACAAGCCGAAATGATTGCCGTGATGTGCATCGTGGGCGGTTTGATTGGCGCGTTTGTGATTTGGTCGCGTGCGCGCAAGCAACCGATTGAAGAAACAGAATAAAAATATTTGAAAAGCTACCCCCCAGTATCGGCATCAAAAAAAACGGTATTTTCGTTTTTTTTCGTAAAAAAAATGCTTAAATTGTGTTCTTTTTTCATAAAAAACGAAATTAAAAAAACGTTAACACTTTGAAAGGCAAAAAAAATGCGATGTAACGCACCGTATTTCAATCATTCCTATTACTTTTGTCGTTGGAATTTTAAAACCATTTTTTATTTTTCAGAAAAGAATTTAAAAATTAGAAAAATATCAAAAATCAAAAAATATGAAAAAATTATTATTGGCGTTTAGTTTTGTAGCAACAGGTTTTTTTGCATCAGCGCAAACGGAAGCTGCTCCCAACCCAAATCCCGCACGCACCACGCAACAACAAGCCGTGATTGAAATGTCGGAATATTACGGTTTGTACGAAGAGCAAGTGACCTATGCAAAAGTTTTGCAAGCCTCGAAATCGAATAATTTGGCGGAAATCGAATCGCTTAAAAATACGAAGCCCAAAGAATATTTGGAGCGGAAACTCGCGATTTGCGACCAAACCGAACTCGCGATTCGCGAAGTATTGGACGCAGAACAAATCAAAAAATTTGAAGCACGTTATAAATTGCGCCAATCGAAACGCGACATGAAGGCAAGCGACATGAAAAAAATGGAGTTGTCCGAAGCCGCGCAAATTTCGGAGTGGATGGCTTACGAGTTTTAATGTTTTAAAGACAAAAAAAGGAATTGAAACAAACTTGAAAATTTGTTTCAATTCTTTTTTTGCGCTATTACAAATATCATTTTCTATTTAATTTTTTTGAGTTGTCAAGTCGTTTGGCTGAACTTTTTTGAAGGTAACTTGTTTCTACATTTAAAAAAGCACCCCCCCAGTATCTGACGCATTTTGATGGCTTTTTTGTCCACTTTACTAGAAAAATCTTTCAAAATCATTTAAAATAAGTTATAAAGTATGGATTTGCTCAAACTAAAATTTAAGGAAAAAGCCACCGCATTGGGCGCGGAAATCAAAACGATGCTCAAAGAACATGGCGAAACGGTGATTGACCAAGTCACCCTCAGCCAAGCTTATGGCGGTATGCGCGACATCAAATCCATGATTTGGGAAACGTCGCTACTCGATGCCCAAGAAGGCATTCGTTTCAGAGGTTTTTCTATCCCAGAATTAAAAGAAAAATTGCCAACGGGCAGAGGCAAAGAGCCGCTTCCAGAAGGTTTGTTTTGGTTGATGTTGACGGGCGAAATTCCGACCGACGAAGAAACATTGTGGCTCACCAACGAATGGGAACGCCGCCGCAATGTGCCTGAATTTGTGTTTGAAACCCTCAACGCGCTTCCACGCGATACGCACGCGATGACCATGTTTAACATCGGTGTCATGGCGTTGCAAAACAACAGCATTTTTGCCGCCCGATACGAAGAAGGCATGCCGAAATCGGAATATTGGGACGCAACTTACGAAGATACGATGAATTTGATTGCCGCGTTGCCCGTCGTGGCGGCGTATGTCTATCGCCTCAAATTCAAAGACGGTGTGCGCATCGAAGCCAATAATCGGCTCGATTGGGCAGCCAATTTTGCCCACATGTTGGGCTACGAAGACGCGGATTTCAAAAATTTGATGCGACTTTATATGACCATTCACGCCGACCACGAAGGCGGAAATGCTTCGGCACACACGACGCATTTGATTGGTTCGACGTTGGCAGACCCGTATTTGTCGTTCGCAGGAGCCATGAATTCGTTGGCGGGTCCGTTGCATGGTTTGGCAAATCAAGAAGTGATTAAATGGATTTTTGAAATGGTCGAAACACTCGGCACGCGCACGCCTTCGAGCGAGCAAATTGCGGAATACGTTCGGCAAACGTTGGCGGCTGGGCGCGTTGTTCCGGGCTATGGTCACGCCGTTTTACGGAAACCTGACCCGCGTTTCACGGCGCAAATGGAGTTCGCAAAGGCATATTGTTCAAATGATGAAATTGTAAATGTCGTTTGGAATATATTTGAAACCGTGCCACCGATTTTGCAGAGTTTGGGCAAAATTAAAAACCCTTGGCCCAATGTTGATGCCCATTCGGGTGCATTGTTGGTGCATTATGGCATGACGGAATATGGTTTTTATACCGTTTTGTTTGGGGTTTCGCGTGCGTTGGGCGTATTGGCGGCGCAATGTTGGTCACGCGCTTTGGGTTTCCCGTTGGAACGTCCAAAATCGTTGACCACCGATTTGGTGAAAGAAATGTTGGCAGCCAAAACATCAGTATAGGATTTAAGTAAATTTAAAATATGAGAGCGTTGTGTTTGAGAAATCAAACATGACGCTTTTTTTTTGTAAAAAAATGCCAACTTCTCTCCTTCGGGGGCATTTATACTGGGGGGGGGCATTTTTTTGAAAAAGAAAAGCCGCGAGGTGAATGTGTAGAAAAATGAGTGAAAAAATTACCCTAAAAATGGTAAAATTGTCAAATTTGTGAAAAAAAATATCGTTTTTGCAACAATTAATGTGCCTTTGCGGTTAAATTATCAGGTGGTTTAAAAATAAAACCTTAACTTTGGCGTTAATTACACCGAAGTTAAGGTTTTGGATTTTGATAAATTTAGAAATTTTTTTTCTAACTTAGTTTTTATCAAAAATATAAAAAAAGTGAGAGTTGAATCAAAAATATTTAATACAAATTTTTAATGAATTGGACAGTCAAAAATAGAAAAAAAGATTGCAGCCCCTTCTTTTTTTATTTTTTTTCTTGAAAATTACTTTAAAACATTAAAAATTTAGTTAAAAAGTTTTTTTCAATTTCTTAAAAAAAATAAATTGGAATTTTGATGTTGTTTTAAATCTTAAAAAAACAAATCATAATTTTAAAAAATTAAGTTGAGTTTTTTCATACATTCTAGTGAGGGTTGTTTAGAGGGGGCTGCTTCTTTTCAAAATTGAGTTGAGTCATCAAACTTTTTTAAGAACGTTCGAGCGTTTCAAAACGCTGCTTTGATGTGGTGTTTTTTTTTATTTTTTTAAAAAAAAGTGAAAACACCATCAAAAAATCGAAAAAAAATCCGTTGTGCTATGGCACGAGGGATTTTTTTTGAATAAAACCGTACCTTTGTCACATGAATCTTTCTTTTCTGATTGCAAAAAAATTATTGCGTTCGCAGTCTTTCACGAAGTTGATTGTTCGGATTGCAGTTGCGGCGGTTGCGCTCAGCGTGGCGGTCATGATTCTGTCTGTCGCCCTCATCAAAGGTTTTAAGACCGAAATTTCGGCAAAAATTTTTGGTTTTTGGGGACATGTTCACATCAACAACATCGGCACGCGCACCACCAACGAGCCTACGCCCATGCGCGACGGCGAGTTTTCGCTGGCAGATGTTAAAAATTTGAAATATGCCCAACGATATGCCACCAAATCGGGCATCATCAAGACCGACGAAAATTTTGAAGGCATTATTTTGAAAGGTGTCGGCGCAGATTTTCATTGGGATTTTGTCAAATCTTGCCTCGTCGAAGGCAATGTGTTGACGCTGAACGCCGACACAACGGTTGCGCCGTCCAATCAAATTTTGGTGTCGCAAACTACCGCGAGTCGAATGGGCTTGAAACTCAATCAAAAATTTGTAATACATTTTGTCAATCAAAACAAACAATCGCAGCAAGTTTTTCAAATTTCGGGCATTTACAAAACGGGTTTGGAGGAATATGACCGCCAATTTGCGCTCGTAGATTTGCGGTTGGTGCAAGGTTTGTTGGGTTGGTCGGCTTCGCAAGTGGTCGGTTACGAGGTTTTTGTTGAAAATTTGTCGAAAATGGACAGTACAAATGCAGAAATTTATCAATTGTTGCCCAATACGCTCACCAGCGAGACCATCAAAGAGGCGCAACCGCAAATATTTCAATGGCTCGAATTGCAAGACATCAACGAAGGCGTTATCCTTTCGCTGATGTTGGTGGTGGGTTTGATAAATATGTTAATTTGTCTATTGATTCTCATTTTAGAGCGCACCAATATGATTGGAATTTTGAAAACACAAGGCGCGAGCAATGGCATGATTCAAGAAATTTTTGTTTATTATGGCGCATTGATTACCTTTGTAGGGCTTTTGGTGGGCAATTTACTAGGATTTGGACTCGGTTATTTGCAAAAAACATTCGGTCTGGTGACACTCTCCGAAGCCAATTATTACCTGTCGGTGGCTCCCATTTCGTTCGATTTACAGAAAATATTGGTCGTCAATGCCCTCACGTTGTTGCTCATTGTGGTGACGTTGATATTGCCGACGCTGCTGGTGTTGCGCATTTCGCCTGTGAAAGCGATACGATTTAAATGATACTGGTGGGTACGAATTTTCAAATTAAATCATAAAAAAAGTACCCCAATTTCAGTAAAAATCGTAATTTTGCGGTTTTAGTATTCATTTTTATACAAAATTAATTTTAAAAATATATGTCTATTGAAGTCGGGGCGGCTGCGCCAAATTTTAAGTTGTTTTCTTCTGACAAAGTCGAGGTTCAGCTGTCGGATTATCGAGGAAAAAATGTGGTTGTGTTGTTTTTCCCATTGGCATTTACGGGTGTTTGCACGGCAGAGTTGTGTGACATGCGCGACAACATGCACAAATATCAGTCTCTGAATGCCCAAATTTTAGCGATTTCCGTAGATTCGCCATTCACATTGGCGAAATTTAAGGAAGAAAACGCCTATAATTTTCCACTTTTGTCTGATTTTAATGCGAAAACAGCGAAAAAATACAACGCTATTTATAAAGATTTTGTACTCGGAATGCAAAATGTGGCGCGTCGTGCCGCTTTTGTCATAGATGCAAAGGGCGTTGTACGATATGCAGAAGTATTGGAATCCGCAGGAGATTTGCCAAATTTTAAGGCAATTCAAGAAGTGTTGGCAACGTTAAATTAATTTCAAACGTTATAAGAAAGTTAGTTAAAACTTTTTAGATGATGAAATTTATTTATTCAAATCATTTTAATTCGACCGATACGGAAGTCGAGGAAGACATCTTGCTCGACGAAGACCTTGGCGATTTGGGGTTCGATGCCCAACTTATCGTATATAACGACGACCAAAATACCTTCGACTGGGTCATTCGCTGTTTCATTGACGTGTTGAAACACACGCTCGAACAGTCCGAACAGTTGGCGTTATTGATTCATTTCAAAGGTCGCGCAACCGTCAAAACGGCTCCATTTGCTGTTTTGCGACCGCTTCGTGATACGCTCGTTGAACGTGGTTTGTCCGCCGTTATCGAAGGAGATGATGATTAATATCTTGAAAATCATTGTTTTATAAATAAATAAAAAAAAAAGTCTTTGCGCGTGTGCGTGAAGACTTTTTTTATACGGTACAATCCAGCATTGACGCAAAAAATTGTACATTTGCGTTATAAAGAGTTATAAAAATTTATAAAATATTTATTTTTTGAAAACGATAGAAATTGTTGCTTTTGATGTGCCGTTTCCTGCCGATTATGGCGGTGCGATAGATGTTTTTCATAAAATTCGGGCGTTTCGCGACATGGGTTTGCGCGTTACGTTGCATTGTTTTGTCTATTCCGACCGTCAACGCAGCGCGGTTTTAGAAGATTTATGTGAAAAAGTTTTTTATTATGACCGTAAAATGTCTCCCCCCAGTATTTTCCGCTTTTTTTTCTCAAAAATGCCTTACATCGTGGCTTCGCGTGCCGATAATTTGTTGCTTGAACGGTTGAAAAATTCTGAAAATCCAATTTTGATGGAAGGTTTACACACGACTGCTTTTGTCGAAACGTTGCGTCGGGCGGCTCCGCATCGGAAATTGCTGCTTCGCATGCACAACGTGGAATGGCAATATTACGCCGCGCTTCAAAAATTAGAAAAAAGCTTTTTTAAACGACAATATTTTCGGCTCGAAAGCGCACGACTGCGGGCTTGGGAACAGCGCGTGTTGCCGCTTTTTGACCACGTTTTTTGCATCGCGCCGAACGATGTAGCGTATTTTGAATCCAATTTTTCAAAAAATGCCCCCCCCCCAGTATTTCACCATTTTCCGCCGTTTCACGAAGCCGATTTGCTTGAAAACGCGCTTGGGAAAGGTAGTTTTGTCTTGTTTCACGGCAAATTGAGCGTTTCTGACAATGCGTTGTCGGCGCAATGGTTGGTCGAAAATGTGTTTTCACAACTCAATTTTCCATGCGTCATCGCAGGCATGAACGCGCCGACGGAATTGAAAAATTTGATTTCACGTTATGAAAATATTTTACTTGTCGAAAACCCCGACGCGACAAAAATGCGGCAATTGCAACGCGATGCGCACGTACACGCGCTTTGGAGTTTTCAGCCGTCGGGTATGAAATTGAAGCTTTTGAATGCCGTTTTTTCGGGTCGTTGGGTGGTCGGCAATTCGCATATTTTAGAAAATACGGGTCTCGAAAACGTTTGCGTCCTTGCCGACGACGCAAAAAAATATCGAGCCGCCATCAAATCGCTGCTCGATATTTCTTTTGACGAAAAAAATAAAATGGAAAGAGCTTATCAACTAAAATCCCAATTTTATAATCACGAAAACATTAAAAAATTAATAAAAATATGGACGACTTAAAACGAGTTGTCACCGAAAAAATTTCGATTCGACTGGTTGAGGCGCACCATTCGCCGCGCCGTTTCAAGCGATGATGGTTGTTGCCAATCTGCCATTGCTTTTTTCTTGCGATTCCAATTTTTGAGGTTCAAATAATCCACAAAATAAATCAATTTTAAAGACAATGTGTTGGTGTGCGGCTCTCGCAACGTATAATTAAAACCACTCAAATAATCCGTTGGGTGGGCAT
>JBJOPA010000055.1:0-4622 GCA_046051005.1 Bacteroidota bacterium | reverse complement strand
AAACGACTTTCGACAAGTGGTTATACATCTTAAAAAACCTTCCAAATTTGGAAAATCGTCCGCTTCAATTTCAAGAAAAAGTGTTTGAGCAATTGTTTTTGGCGGCAGAAATTTCCAAGTTTTCACGCGAAGAAAAAAATCAATACGAAGACAGTTTAAAATCCTATCGAGATTTAAAAAATGTGATTGATACCTCATATGATGAAGGTAAAATGGAAGGGAAAATCGAAGGTATCATTGAAGGCGAGATGAAAGGAAAAATTGAAGCGAAAAGTAAGGGTATTATCAATTCCTTGAAACAAGGGAAATTGACGATTGAAGAAATTGCTGAAGTTTTTGATACGACCGTTGAGTTTGTGCTTAACATAAAAAAAGAGTATAATTTATAGCATAAAAAAAACTGTCTTGCGCGTGCAAGGCAGTTTTTTTTCAAAAAGATGCCCCCCCCCAGTATAAAACGGCATTTTAAGGCATTTTTTCGGGAAAAGTGCGTCCATTTTCGATGGTTTTTTCGACAATAAAAAGTGGACGACCTTTGACCTGAAAAAAGATGCGCAACACATATTCACCCAAAATTCCAAGAAAAAAAAGCTGTAAACCACTAAAAAAAAGAATCGTAAACAAAATCGCCGTAAAACCTTCGGGAACTGCGCCCAATACAAATTTTTTATAAAGCGTAACCACAAAATAAATCATAGAAATAAGTATCGCAAAATAAGATATTCGTTTAATAATTTTAATCGGAAATTCCGAAAAATTAAAAATTCCATTGTACGCCAGCCCCAACAATTGTCGAAACGAATATTTCGATTCGCCTGCGGCGCGGGCTTCTCGTTCATATTCCAACCCAATTTGCCGAAACCCTACCCACGAACGCATGCCGCGAATGTAGCGACTTTCTTCGGGCATTTGGTTCAACAAATCCACCACGCGACGGCTCATCATCGAAAAATCGCCGCTGTCCAACGGAATATCAACATACGAAATTTGTTTCAAAATTCGATAGAAAAGTCCGTAAGCTGCTCTTTTTGCAAAATTTTCTTTTCTTTTTTTACGAACGGCATACACAACATCATACCCTTGCTTGAAAAGTGCGTAAAAATCTTTAACCAATTCGGGCGGGTCTTGCAAATCGCCGTCAATCACCATGATGGCTTCGCTCGCACGGGCGTGCGCCAAACCCGCCGTCAAAGCCAACTGATGCCCATGATTTCGCGCCAAAAAAACGGCATGAAAACGCGGGTCGCGACGCGCCAAATCCGCCATGAGTTCGGGCGTTTGGTCGCGGCTGCCGTCGTTGACCAACACAATTTCGACGCGAATGGGCGCAAGTTGCGCCATCAATGTCGTCAAACGCGACACCAATTGCGGAAAAATCGCCTCCTCGTTATAAAGCGGTGCAACAATCGAAATTTGAGGACAAAGCAATACCGAATCCATTCCGTTTTTAATTTGAAAATGTGGATAAATATATTTAAATAAAATTTAATTTGGCATCATATTTGAAAATTATTAATCCGTTTGACTTCCACAGGAAATCAGCAAGCGTACTATTATTTTGCGAGAAAATATTTAAAAAAAAGCATTGAAAACATAGCACATCGTCTTGATGCGTTATCCAAAAATTAACGACAAATAGGGGTATTTTTATGTTTTTCATGCTGCTCCGTTGCTTCCGCGACGGAGTTTTTTTTTACCAATATGGACTCATGTCGCGCACAGAAGTAATAAATTTTTCTAACATATCTGGCATCAACAACGCCGTGCCGACAAAGCCGATAATCGCGCCCGTCAAATGCGCAGAATGTCCAATATTATCGTTCGCATTTTTCGCCGCCCAACTCGAATAAGCCAAATATAAAACGCCAAAAACAATGCCGCGCATCGGAATAACAAAAAACGTCATTTGAAGCCAAGGATTGAACAAAATTGCCGCAAACACTACGCCCGACACGCCGCCCGACGCACCCACCGCCGAATAAGCACTATTGAAACGATTGTTCAAATAAGTCGGAATATTTGCCGCCACAATAATCAAAAGATAGAACGCAAGGTAAACAAATTGACCATTTTCGCCAAAATGTCGTACAAACTGACGCTCAACGCCCGTACCAAAGCTCCAAAATGCCAACAAATTAAACGCCAAATGCATATAATCGGCATGAACAAAACCCGACGTAAGCCAACGCCAATATTCGCCGCGCCGATGTTCGGTCGCTGGGTGGTGCATCAATTGTTCAAAAATTTGCTGCTGCGTGAACGCTGCGCCTGAAATAATGCCCGTCAAAACACAAATTATAGTGGTAATCATTTTTAAAAAATTATTAATATCCGTTAAAATAATGGTTGTAAACGTCGCAAAAGTAAATCAAAAAATCATTTTTTAAGAAAAAAGATGTCGAAAACAAAAAAAATAGCGCGATTTTCGGTTCGGATACTGGGGGGGGGCGTTTTCGCTGTCCTAAAAATAACTATTTTTGCCGCGCTAAAAAAATAGCGATAATTTTGTCAGTCATTTTTATTCTTTTTATTTCAACGGTACATGATGGTTTTTTCTCCAAAAAAGTTCTTACAAAATATCCGATTGCAAGCACAATCGCCTGCATTTTGGTTTTTTATGGTGGCTTTTGCGCTCACGATGTGGGTTCGATTTCGACACATCGACATCGCATTTGAGCGCGACGAAGGCGAATACGCATACGCAGGGCAAGAAATTTTGCGCGGCGGACTCCCCTACAAAGACGTGTACAACATGAAATTGCCCGGAACATATTACACTTTTGCACTCATCGAATGGATTGGCGGTGACTCCACACGCGCCATCAAAACGGGACTTATTATTGTCAATTTGTTGAATGCGTTTTGGCTTTTTGGCATCGCCCGAAGGCTCAAAAACACGGCGGCAGGTTGGGCAACGGCGGGCGCATATTTGTTGTTGAGTTTGAGTTTTCGCGCACAAGGCTGGACGGCTAATTCAGAGCATTTCGTATTGTTTTTTAGCCTTTGGGGGATTTATAATTTCGTGGTGGCGAGACAAAAAACTGGATTCCAACATTTTATTTGGCTCTTTGCGACGGGCGTTGGATTGATGTCCGCCTTCATTTGTAAACAACATGCCATCGGTTGGCTCATTTTTCCACCCATTTTGTTGTTGATTGAAGGTTTTTCAAGTCAACATTTTATTCCATTTTTGAAAAAATATATCCTTCAAAATCTTTTCTATGGAATGGGCGTTTTGGTGATGTTGGGCGGTTTGGTTGGCTTTTTTCAACATAAAAATATTTTTTCTGAATTCTATTTTTTCACCTTTCAATATGCCCAAGCCTACGGTTCTATCGAAACGCCTTTTGTCAATCTTTGGCAATTTCGCCCTATTTTTTGGGACGCTTCGGTGTTTTGGTTGCTTTGTTTTGGGCTTTTTGGTGCATTGTTGAGGAATAAAACGACGCATTTTGAAGGAAATCGTTGGTTTTTGGTGTTGTTTTTTTTATGTTCTTTTGTTTGCATTTGTCCGGGTTGGTATTTTCGTCCGCACTATTTTCAATTGATGATGCCTGCGGCGGCGTTGCTCGCGGGGTTGCATTTGGCGACCACCGAAACGTGGTTTCGCGGGCGTTTGCCTGTGCGCGTGATGCTCGGTTTGGGCATTTTGAGTTGCATCATTCCGCAATTTGGCTACTTTTTTTCGTGGTCGTCCAATCATGTCACCAACAAAATGTACGGCGGTTCTTTGTTCACCGAATTGAAGCAATTGGGCGACGAAATTCCGAAAATGATGCGGCAACCCAACAGCAAATTGGGCATATTGGGCGCGGAACCACAACTGTTTTTCCACGCCAAACGACAAGCGGCAAGCGGCTTTATGTACGCCTATCCGCTCTATGAAAATCAACCGTTTGCCCTACAAATGGGGCAACAATTTGGCGCAGAAATGGACAAAAACAAGCCCGAATTGTACATCTATTTTTGCTCGAATGAAGGACTTGACTACAATCCAGCTATGTCAATTTTTATGCAAAGTTGGTCGCAAAAATTTGTAAAAGATTATGATGTTGTTGGAAAAATTTATAATACAAAAGATGGATATGACGACCTCAACGAAATCCGTTGGGCAGAACGCGGCGACGATATTTCGTCCGATGCCTACGTTTTCGCCACCATTTATCGGCGAAAAGCAAATCAATAAATAATCAAAAAAAGTACCCCCCCCAGTATAATTCCCAAAAAATCCACTTCGCGCACACGTGAGGTGGATTTTTTATTGGGGGCAAAAAAAAACCGTCAGTCGCAATGACCAACGGCAAACCTTTTGACTAACCAAAAATCTGTAAAGTATGAAAAAACATTTATCACTATCATTTTTCCAAAATTCGTTCCAAAAAATGACAATTCTCTTGGAATTGTTTTTAAATATTTAAAAAAATCAACTTTATTCAAAAACTTTTCAAAAAAAATACTTTTGACGAACGAAATATTAAAAAAAAAGCCCCCCCCCAGTATATTCGACGTTTTTGGGTATTTTTTTATGCTTTTTATGTTTTAAAAGGCTAAAAATGTTTGGATACTGGGGGGTAACTTTTTTTGAAAAAGTACGTACAAAATAGGTATCAAAAATGTAAAAA
>JBJOPA010000054.1:0-6557 GCA_046051005.1 Bacteroidota bacterium | reverse complement strand
CTTTGGTTGTTGTCAAAGAAAATTTCAACATGTGTAAATTTTTCATTTTTAGGGATTTGAAGGTCTAACGTAATTTTTTTACCCGTCAAATTATCGAACTTAAAAATACGATGAATTCGATATAAATTTTGTTTCAATATCTCATTGCCGTTCATCAGTCTCATGCCGATGATGGGCATGTTGGCGGGGTTCCATTCGTAGCTTTGCGGATGCGCAAACACGCTCGCACGAAGCCAAGATGCCCCCCCCCAGTATAAATCGCCTTTTTGCGCGTTTTCTGGAATTTGATATGTAAAAAATGGTGATTTTTGATTTTTTTCATTCAAAATCAAGCATTTTTCTCCATTTTGTATTGAAAAAAGAGAATCACTTGGATATTTATTAAAATCAAACGTTCCTAAAAAGAAGATATAACTTTCAGGTGTTCCGTCAAAAATTTCTCTGGTATCCAACAACTTTTTGGTTTCAATTTCGGGATTCCATGTCCACAAAATCCGTTTAAAATAGGGCGTTGTCATGTTGCCAAATTCCACTACATTCGTAAAATGGGCGTGATAAGTCAACCAGATATTGTGAAAAATGGATATTCCGATGAAAGCCACCAACACCAAACGTTTCCAGAATACGCGACCGATGGAAGTCAAAAACGCCGTCATCGGAAACATCAAAATCGGATACAACTGAATCATGCTGCGTTGTCCCAATGCGCCGCCGTACCACCAAATGCTCCACGAAAAACAAATATACGAAAATAAAATGCTGAAAAAAAGCATGGGTTTTGCCAATTTCCAGTTTTCGGAGCTTTGTTTTTTGCTGAAAAACGGCACAAAACCAAGCAACGAAAGCAGCATCAGGGGCGTGTAGGTGAGCCAGCCAGCGCGTACGCTCACGAGGCAATCTCTGATGTGCGGTCGCCCCCAATCGAAGGTAAAACCGCTATACGAGTTGTAAATCCAAGTGCCAGCGACGTATTTCCAATAAAATAATTGCAAACTGCCCATCAAAGCGGCAATCAAAATAGCAAATAAAATTTTATTTAAATGAATTTTTAAGAATAAAAATCTATTTTTTAGGCTTTCATAATCATAAATTTTCCAAATAATGGGAATGAGTGCCGAGATAATTTCAGTGGGTCGCGTCAACGTTGCCCAACCGATGCACAAACCAATGAGCGCAGCCGTTTGGAAAGTCGGTTTTTGGTGAAATTTTATAGTTTGAAATATTAAAATGGCGTAAAGTGTAAACAAAAAACTATGGGTCATGGCATTTGTTATCGTCGAATATTCGAGATAATTGGTGCCAAAATAGAGCAACAAAAGTGCAAAAGCGGTGTTGGTTTCTGTAAAAAATTGGATTAAAATGCGCCTCAAAACTGCCAATCCGAGGATTGCCCAAATCAGCATTCCGATGCCAATTGCCATTTGATAAGGCTTTGAAAAACCATCTTTTTCGTAGCCCAACGGCTTCGCGGCTGCGTGCGCGAGGGCAAAAAACGGCAATTCTGCCAACGCCATTCCCATTGGATAAAGCATGACTTGATTGCCCGTTTCGGGGTGCGGCAACGTTTGAGTGGAGTAGGGCGTGGGTTCGTATTTTTGTAGGATTTGTGGTGCAAAAAGCTGTTTTTTAACGTCTTTGTAGATGAAAAACGTCGGCAAATACCAATAATAGCCCGAAGCGTCCCAACTAATGGTGGCTTCCATTCGTTTTTTTTCCCACTTTGGATAGGCATTAAAACCGATTAACAAAACACTTGCCCAGCAAATCCATAGCGCGTGTTTGGATTTTATTGTAAAATTCATTTTTTTCTCATTTATACTGGGGGGGGGCTATTTTCAAGCATTTTTAGGCATCTTTCAATCTTTTTAACATGATGTCCCACAATTTTTCGTAAGGCAAAACTTCTAGCTCGTGCGTGAGACCGCGATAGAAAAATGGCTGTTCTTCCAATCTTTTCAAATATTTATCGGTCAAAGAGAGTTCTTCTTGTTTAAAATTTGCTTTGGAAAGTTGCTGCAACAAACGGATAAACTGAATGAGGCGATAATTTTCTTCGCGTTTGAGTTGCCGATTGGCATAATTTTTCAATCGTTCGATGGCATCGCCCGCTTCGATAAAGTGTTTTTCTTCTAATCTAAACAACACTTGCGCAATCAACGTGAAGATAGAAAAAATCCGCATATCTTTTGAATAAAGCGGCGTGGTACTCATAAATTTGGTGGTACGGAAAGCGGGGCGGCTTTGTCGTCTCAAAATGGTGTTTTCTTCACCATAAATTTGGACGATATAGTTCAAATAAACTTCATACATTTTCCAGCGTTCTTTGGCATCGTTGCTCAATTTTTTGAATCGCGCCTGCAAAAATGCTTTCGACAAAATGGCTAATGCGTTGATATAATTTTCGGTGTGCATCGCCAACAAAAGGTAGTATTCCATGAAAGAAAACCAACTTTCGCTGCCTTCCTCGAAAGAAGCGAGGCTTTTTTCGGCGTTGAGTTTGCCGCGTTTGTAGTCTTTGAGGTGCAAAAAGGCGGACATTTTTTTGAGGTGAAATGTCGTTTGTTTTTCTTCTTGATAATAATTTGGATTGTCGCGCATGTATTTTTCGGCGCGGTCGCAAACCTCGACCATGCCTTCATAATCCTGCAACATTTCGTAGCGATACGTCCAAACCAAGAACATATTATACCAAATCACGGGCGAATCATAGACTTCGGAGAGCGAAATCAAGCCGTCGCAATACACGTCAATGCGTTCTTCGAGGTTGTCATTTTCGGCAGTCGGCTTGTAATAGTTGAGCATGACGCGCTGAAACATCTCTTCTGAACGAATTTCGGCGTTCAAAATATCCGTATATTGCTTTAAATGATTGTCATATAATTCAAATTCTTTTTCGTTTTCATTTTCCATGCAATATTGCCGCAAAATGCGCGAACAATTGATGATGAGGTCGGCAAATTTATAGCGCAAAGAAGTCTGCAAAATTTGTCGTGCCAACGAAGCTGCTGTGTGCGGCGACTCGTTTGCCAACAAAATTTTGACCAACGCCCAGTCTTTATTCGCCGTGTAATACGCACGGTCGTAGCTGGAATTGTCCGCCAAATTGACATCTAAAAAGAACAACGTGTTCAGCAAACGCTTCCGAAAACGGCTTTTCAACTGCCGATAGCGGTCGTCTGTGGGGCTGCAATCGTACAAAATCGTGGCGGCATCGCGGTCATTTCGCAACTTTCCGTCCATCAATTTTTCATAAAAAATGTTAAATTTACTTTCCTTATTTTTCAACGTATGGTCGTCGAAAATTTCGATTTTACGCACTTTTTTGCGCGTAACGATTTTAGAAACTTCAATTAAATTTTTCATCAGCAGCCTTTTTTTTTTAATTATCCTCTTTTTTAGGAAACGGTTATAAAATGGATATTTGTTATGATTTTTTTTAGCTAATTTTCACTAAACGATTTTGTGACAGCAAAGTTGCGTTTTTTTTTGATAAAAAAAGGCTTTTTATCAAAAAATGATGTCACAATTTTACATTTATTTTTTTGCGAAAAATAATCTTGATTTTTGTTGAGTTAAAAAATATGTATAAATAATTGTATTTTAGTATTTTATGAATATTTTTTATAACAATATTTTATATTTTTTTTAAAAAATAAAAATGCAAATAAAAAAAACGTCTCAAAAATGTAATATTTTTGTGACGTTTTTTTCGAGCGGCATACCCCCCAGTATGTTACAGCGTTTTTCACTGTTTTTCTTCGATTTCGGTGTTTTGCGCGGCGGGTTCGGGTGCGCCAGCTTCTTCGCGCAGAATGGGAACGGCGGCAGGATTTTGAAAAAACTGCTTGCGAATGGCATTTGTAACGCCCAAAGCATTGTTGTGCAACCATTTTGAAGAAAAAAACATGGCTCCCGAGATTGCGTCTGCATGTTCGCGATTGAAGGTCATTTGCTTCAAAATTTGGTCAGGTTGTGACCATTCCACATATTTGTTATTATTGACTTTGTAAACGGCAAGACCGACATACAATTGCTTATTTTTTCGGTTTGCAATCCACCAATTTGCGATTTTTTCGTAGTCCACGAGTTCAAAACCGATGTGAAAATAGAGTTGCGGAGCCACATAATCTATCCAATCGTTGTCAATCCAGTTCAAAACATCTGCATATAAATCGTCATAACATCGTTGTCCTGCGCGTGTATCCGAGCCGCGTGGGTCGTCTTTTTGATTGCGCCAAACGCTGAATGGCGACACGCCAATTTCGCAAGTCGCTTTACGATTTTTTGTATTTTCATGGATGCGTTGCATGATGTCGTTGATGTTGGAACGTCGCCATTCGTTGATGTCATCGAAGCCCGCGCCGTAGGTTTTGAAGGTTTCGGCATCGCCCAAATTTTCATCGGGCAAACGATATGGATAGAAATAATCGTCGAAATGAATGGCATCTATGTCATATTTTTCTACAATTTCATCTACAACGGCTACAAAATGGTCGCGTACTTCGGGGATTCCTGGGTTCAACATCCATTCTCGACCGTATTTAAAAATCCAATCGCGGTGCGCTTTGAAAACGTGCAACGGGTGCAAAGTCGTAGTATCGCCGTCCAAAACGGCGCGAAATGGGTTCACCCACGCATGAAATGCCATGCCTTTTTCGTGGGCGGTGCGAATCATAAATTCGAGTAAATCAAAATTTCCTTCTAAATTTTTACCCGATTTTCCAGAAATAAATTTAGAAAAAGGCACTAATTGTGACGGATAAATGGCATCAGCCGACGGGCGAACTTGAACGATAACGCAGTTGATGTTCAACGAATCATAGAATTTGAGTTCTGACAACCATTGTTGTTTCAAATCTGAAATTTTTGCGGTAGGTTGACGTGGAAAATCAACGTTTTGAATGGTCGAAACCCAAACGCCTCGCATTTCAAAACCATTTTCGGTATTCCGAAGCCATTCTTTTTTTTCAGAAATTGTAGTGGTGGAGACGGATTTTGTAGCAAAATCGTTGAACATCGGAACGTCATTTTTGACTGAATTTTGCGAAACCGCAACCTTCAAATTAAAAAAAGAAGCCCAAAGAAAAATATAAAAAAAGTTTTTTGGAAAAGAATTAACAATTTTCACAGCAGATAAATTAAGAAACATGAAAACAAAAAACACAATTTCAGTCTTATATTAGACCTTAAAAACAGCATTTCGCCACTTTTTTTTCTAATAAAAATCAACAACTTGTGACGTGCAAAAATCGCGCTTTTTTATCGAAACGGCTAAAATATTTTGTCAATTTTTTCAAAGAGAACGTATTTTAGCTGTTTTGATTGTTGTGTTTCTAAAAAAAACATCAATTATTCATCGCTGCTTGAAAAATATGCCCCCCCCCCAGTATTTGCGCCCGTTTTTGGGGTTGGATACTGGGGGGGTATTGTTTTAAGGCGCGGGAATGATGATTTCTCGAATATCAGAACCGTCGAGGTTCATGATGTACGCACTTACTTGATATATTTTCTTACATTGAAAAGGTGGATAATAGATGTGGGTCATGGTGCAAAGTAGCTTCCCTGTTTGGGGTGAGTAGTCAGTAACGTTGATATATCTCAGACCATAATATTCTAATGCACTTGGTAGTTGTCCATATTCATACGTTTTCCAATCAAAATATTCAATCCAACTTGATGAATAATACAGTCGGCTTCCATTCGGAGTCGGACAAAAACCACCATAAAGACCTGCATTTTTAATAGGCAATAGTCTATGTTGCCTTGTTGAAAGTTGATATAACGATACGTTCATACTGTCTATTAGGTGTGAACTACTGAGATATTTCACCATCAGCAATTCATCATTACTCACAAAATAGTAGTGCGAAAGGTCGCCTGCGGCGTTGTAAATGGTATCTAACAAATTACCTCTTTTGTCAATGAATTTTATAATGCGATTGTCTGTTTCTCTATAAACAATTTTGTTTCCATCAGGACTCCACATGACCTGAGCTATGGGTGTTCGTGTGGACGGAACAATTAGGGTCAAATTCGTGCCATCTCCATTCATGGTACATATTGAACCACCAAAATTGAGTAGTAGCTCGTTCTGCCCGTTGCAGCTAGCCGCATGAAGTAGCCCTTGTAGATGTTTTAATTGCCCCGTTTGAAAGTTAAATGACCACAATCCTTCGACCCTTGTTTTTTTTGCCATGCCAAATAAGTATATTTCATAAGGGTTTGTTTTATTGAAAAAACTACCCGTTATGTAAAAGTCTCTATAATTGGTATCCAATTCCTCACGTGGAAATTCACCAATACCGCAATAGCGGCGCGTTCCTCTGGTCGTGTCCAACACATAAGGAATGGAATATTTAGCGTAATAGTCAATGGGTGGAACGAGGGGGATTGGGTGCTTGCAAGCACCCAATCCAATCAATAATCCAATAAAGAAGCATATTTTTTTCACAGAAAAGCTATTTTTAGTTGTTGGAAAGATACCCCCCAGTATTTGGGTTCTTTTGTAAGGCATTTTAACGTTCTCTTCAAAGTTTCGGTAGGCAAATATACAACAA
>JBJOPA010000053.1:0-2780 GCA_046051005.1 Bacteroidota bacterium | reverse complement strand
AAATATCTAAACACCCCCCCCCCCAGGATTTTGAGCCATTTTGACGATATTTTGCTTGCAAATCGCTTCAAAATTGGCGTTACTGGTGCGTCTCCACTTCCATTTGGCATTCACGATTGTGACATTCCGCCACCGAAATTCGCTTGTGTTTTTGGATAATTTTTTTATCTAACTTTCAGAATTTCATTTTCATTTTTTTAAAAAATTAAATTCCTATTGTCGGCGTGACAATTGGGAATTTCGTTGCTTTGCGTATGTACGCATGGCACATTAAAATCGTATTTATTGTTATGAAAAAATATTTTTCTATTTTTCTATTTTTAGGTTTTTCAGTCGTTGGCGCGATGGCGCAAAAAGCGAATGGAGAAGAAACTACCACCGATTCGTTGCCAGAAGTCGTGATTTCTGCCAACAGAATTGAAACGGCTGCAAAAAATATCAGTCAACAAGTCAGCGTGTTGTCTTCGCGTGAAATTGGGCTTCAAAACTCGCAAAATATGGGAGATTTATTAGCAAATTCAGGGGCAGCGTTTGTCCAAAAGAGTCAACAAGGCGGCGGAAGTCCCGTACTGCGCGGCTTCGAGGCAAGCCGTGTATTGTTGATGTTAGACGGAATACGTATGAATAATTTGTTATATCGTGCAGGACATTTGCAAAATCCCGTGATGTTTGACCAAGCGGCAATGGAGCGCGTGGAAGTTGCTTACGGACCCAGTTCTGTTGCCTACGGTTCTGATGCGTTGGGCGGTTCTATCCAATTTATTACAAAAAAAGCAACTTTTTCTGACAATACTGGGGGGGCGTTTTCTGGCAAAGTTTGGTCGAGAATGGCGACCAACAACGAGTGGACGAACAGCGCAACACTCAATTTCGGTTGGAAAAATTTTGCTTCGTTAACGGCGGTAACGTATTCTGATTTTGGTGATTTGACGATGGGAAAAAATGCCTCGTCTTTGGGCGAATTTGGTTTGAGAACTTTTACGTCCGAACGCATCAATGGAAAAGATTCTATGGTGGCGACGACGAATAAATATCTTCAATCGCCAGCAAGTTACAACCAAATCAACATCATGCAAAAATTTGCATTTAAACAATTGACAAGCGCAGGGAATTTTGAAGCAAATGCAAATTTTTATTATACAAATTCAACAAATATTCCTCGTTACGACCGTTTGACGGAAATCAGAAACGGCTTGCCGCGTTCGGCGGAATGGTATTATGGACCGCAACAACAAGTCATCGGCGCGTTGAATTTGCAATTGCGTGACGTAAAAGGTTTCTTTAATGCGTATCGCTTGCAAACCAGTTATCAAGATTACAAAGAAAGCCGAAATGACCGCAATTTCCGCAGTAATTTCACGAATCATAGAAAAGAAAACGTGAAAATGACGCAAGTGAATTTCGAGGCGGAACATCGAACCGACAATTTTAGCTTGTTGGCAGGCTTGGAATACATTACAGAAAGTTTAGTTTCTACGGCAAACAAAACCAGTATTTTGATTGATTCGACGGCTCCGCAAAACACTCGTTATCCAGACGGAAAAAATACGCGCCTCACGACGGCTCTTTTTATTACGTCGAATTACAAAATCAACGAAGAGTTTCAACTCAATGCGGGGCTTCGCGCAACGAACATCAATTTGAATTCAACCTTTGTTGACCGCACGTTTTTCCCGTTTCCGTTCAGCGAAGTGACGCAAAAGAACGAAGCCATTTGTGGAAATTTGGGACTTATTTACCATTTTATGCTTGAACATAGCTTGGTTTTTAACCTTTCTAACGGTTTTCGTGCGCCAAATGTTGACGATTTGAGCAAAGTTTTTGAAAGCGCAGGAAAGGTTTTGTTCGTTCCAAATCCGAATATTAAGCCTGAACAAACCATGAATTATGAGTTTGCATATCGCTTTAACACCGACGATAGAAAAATTTCGGTCGAGGCGGGCGCATTTTATACCAATTTTACAAATGCAATTACGGCGGCTAAATTTACCTTCAACGGCGCGGATTCGGTGCTTTACAATGGCGCAAAAGCAGCCGTTTTTGCCAATCAAAATGCGGGTAAAGCGTTTGTGCGCGGGGGGAGTTTTGGCGCAAAAGTGGCTATCGGCGATATGTTTTCGGTGCGTGGAAATGCGAATTTCACGGAAGGACGATTGACGATTAACGACAATGCGACTCCGCTTGACCACGTGCCGCCTGTCTTTGGGCGCATCGGCGTTGATTTCCGAAAAGGCAGTTTCACGACTCAATTATTTGTCGTTTTCAATGGTGAAAAACCAATTGAAAACTACCGTTTGGGCGCGGAAGACAACGAAGTTTACGCCCGTCCAACGGGTACGCCCGCATGGAAAACTTTTAATTGGAATGCGGAATATCGGTTGCCAAAATACGCCACCATTCAAGCGGGCGTTGACAATATTGCCGATGCGCAATATCGAACTTTTTCTTCGGGCATCAATGGCGCAGGCAGAAATTTCTATTTGAAATTGACTGCAAATTGGTAAAAATTTAGAAAAAAAAAGCACCCCCCAGTATAAAAAGCCTATTTTGTTTCAAATTATTGAAATAAAATAGGCTTTTTTATAAATATTTTAAATTTTTTTTGAAAAAAATTAGGTTAGTTGGAAACTTTGGATTTATCTTTGCTTTGAAATTCAAAGTACTATTTGAATTTAGCTTTTTAATAACAACTTTTAAAAGTAAAAATAAGAGAAAAAAAAATGAAAAAAGATTATGCCATTGTTGTGAGCATTGCTTGCCTTACTTTTTTGTTTAATTTC
>JBJOPA010000052.1:0-6461 GCA_046051005.1 Bacteroidota bacterium | reverse complement strand
AATTGCGCGTCGCGGAGATAATTTTCAAGGAAACGCCTTCTTTTTGGGCAGCATCGTACATTTTTTTAAAGGCATCGTAGCTTTCTTTTCTCAAATAAGCGTCAGATTTAGAGGTGTGTTGCGGCGAAATTTTGACAAAATCGGGGTTTTTGGAGGGCTGAAATTTGCCCAACAACTCATCTACCGTCAAATTTGTCCCCCCCCCAGTATTGTCCCCCCTCAATCCCCCCGAAAGGGGGAAGTAAGCCATTTTCAAGGGCGGTTGCTTCAATTGGTCGAAAAAAAATACCAATTTATCGAATTTTAAACCCGTCAAAGGAACTTTTTGAATCCAAAATGGGTTTAATCAATCAATAAAAAAAGTTAAATCATAAAAAATCTTTTGAAAAAAAAATGAGAAGTCACGAAATAGATTACCGCATTTTGGGAGAAGAAATGCAATGTATAGAAATTGAACTCGACCCACAAGAAACCGTCTTGGCAGAATCGGGCAGCTTTATGTACATGACCGACGGCATCGAAATGCACACCATTTTCGGCGACGGAAGCGGACAAGAAACAGGTTTTCTCGGCAAAATCTGGTCGGCAGGCAAGCGCGTTTTGACAGGCGAAAACCTCTTTATGACCGCTTTTACAAACACAGGTCGCGGAAAACAACAAGTTTCTTTTGCCTCGCCTTATCCCGGCAAAATTATTCCGCTCAATTTGGCGCAACTCGGCAAAGTCGTTTGTCAAAAAGATGCGTTTTTATGCGCCGCAAAAGGCGTGACCGTAGGCATCGAATTTCAACGAAAATTAGGAACGGGTTTGTTTGGCGGCGAAGGTTTCATCATGCAAAAATTGGAGGGCGACGGCATGGCATTTGTCCACGCAGGCGGCTACGTACATGCGCGTGACCTCGCGGCGGGCGAAGTTTTGCGGATTGATACGGGTTGTATCGTCGCTTTCACAAGCAATGTCCACTACGATATTGAGTTTGTGAAAGGCGTTCGGAACGTCATTTTTGGCGGCGAAGGCTTGTTTTATGCAACCTTGCGCGGACCGGGTCGGGTTTGGTTGCAGAGTTTGCCTGTCAGTCGTTTGGCGAGTCGGATTTTGTCTTACGGAACTTCTACTCGAAAAGAAGAAGGCAGCATTTTGGGTTCGTTGGGCAATTTATTAGACGGCGATTGAAAATAAATAAATAAAAATAATTATAAAAAAAGTGGATAGAAAATAACGTATTTGTTAGTTTCTATCCACTTTTTTATTAATTTTTTATACCAAAATTATTGTTTTTTTTCAGAAGTCGCAGCAGCCAACAGAATTTTATTTTGTTTGGCGACTTCGTAATTTGGTTCTAATTTCAAGGCTTCTTCAAAACATTTTCCCGCTTCTGCTTGGTTTTTGGTGGGGTCGAGTTGATAGACAATCAAGCCACGCAAATTTTGCATTGCCGCCGTGATGCCGACGGTTTGGGTTTCGCCTTTGTCGCCGACGGGTTCGATGGCTTGTTTGGGTTGTTGCGGATTGAGCGGAATTTTGAGCAATGTGTTGGTCGTCACCAATGCTTCGGCGAGTCGTTTTCCTGCCAATTGCAATTTTGCCAGCGTATATCCAAAACCGATGTCACTCGTTTTTTTGAACAACATTTCGTAGATGGCGATGGCTTCAAAAATTTTGTTTTCGACGGTCAAACAACGGGCTTTGAGTTCTAAAATATCAATTTTTTCGGGCGTGTTGACGAGGATTCGGTCGCAAACGAGTTGGCACGACGTGGTTTGTCGGGCAACAGAATAGAGATACGCCACCGAATCGAGATAGGCACTTTTGTCACCTTCCAACGCAATGATATAATTGGCGGCAATGATTGCCGTCGAAAGGTCGCGGTGTTTCATGGCAGTTTCAAACGCCAATTTGTGAATATCCGTAGGGGCGGGCGCGGCAATTTTGGTTTCCGTCTTGGTTTTTTGTCCAAAAACGGGGCTTACAAACGACATGAAAATCAACAAAAAGGCAAAAGGAGCAACAAACTTTTTCATCTTAAATTTTTTAAAACATTATTGATATGATGAATAAATAATAAACATAATTTATATAATCAAAAAATATGCTAATTTTTTATATCAACACTTTCAAAATGCCCCCCCCCAGTATAAATGGGCATTTTTGATAAAAAATCAGAAAAATATCTAAAAAAAGTCCCTAAAAAAAATCCTCGCGCCTGTTACGTGTGCGAGGATTTTTTTCAAAAAAGAATATTTAATATTTAAAATTTATATTTTATTTTCTACGCGATTGTGGCGGTGTTGGTTGTTTTGGTTTTGCTTCTGCGATGGGCATTTCTGACGGCAACATGGCTACCGTCGGCATACCCGACCGACGAAAATAGACCGAAAGCCCCAAAAACAAGCTCACCAAAACCAGCAACGAAGCCACCATTGACAATTTTTCACCTGTGTAATACGCAGCGGGTTCGTAAATCATTTCTAATTTATGCGTTCCCGCAGGCAATTTTGCCGCTCTGACGAGATAATTTGCTTTCACAAAATCCTTTGCAGGTTGCCCGTCAATGCTCATTTTCCAACCTTTTGGATAAAACACTTCCGAGAAAACGGCAATTTGTTCTGTTTTTGAACTAAACTCATAAGACATTTTATCGGGTGTGTATTCCGTCAATTTTATGGTTGCCGTCGAATCGTAATTGGTCGAAGTCGCGCCAATGGCTTCGGCATTCGATTTTTGCATCACGACGGTGGTGCGTGGGTCAATATTGCCGACTGCATCAAGTTCTTCGTCAGGTGAATTTACCAATTTTACATCGCGCACAAACCACGCATTGCCAAGCACATAAGGATTTTTGATAATCCCTTCAACCGTCGGCTGCGTGATGACGTATTTTGCATTCAACATGCCATACAATTTCATTTGCTGTTCTTGCGAAACCGTTTTATTTAAGAAATATTTATCCACCATTTCTTGAATAATCCGCATTTTAGCCGCATGATAACCGCCAACGCTTTTGTGGAACATCGAAGTTTGCGCCGTTTGGAACGGGTCGCCGCCGCGCATGTCCAACACGCGATAGTGCGGGTCTTTGTCTTCCATCACTTTCAAATCGGCTGCATCGGGTTTCAACTCGTCTTTTGCCGCTTGCACGCTTGAAAAACTTTTTTCATCTAACGTTCTACGCGACACAAACCAAACATCGCCCACCGCCATCAAAACGATGATGCCGACCGCCAAAACGGGTTTCAACGCCTTGTTTCTCAAAGAAAACCACAACAAACCCGCCGTGATTATCAACAAACCAATCGAACGCCAAGCATCGGCACTTGCCAACGATTCGCGGTCGTTTTGTAGGGTCGCAACGATGCTTTGTAAATTTGGATTGGCATCAACTTTTCCAACAAAATTGCCCGTCATGGCAGCCAAACAAAGGAACAACATGCTGCCGCCCGCCACATAAAGCCAAAGGTTTTTGCGTCCGCCGTCAATATTTTTATTGAACCAAGCCTGTAAACCCAAACCTGCCAAACCGACAAACGCCAATTGCGCCAAGCCCAACGCCTGCGTAACCGCACGGAATTTGCTGAACAACGGAAAATAGTCATACATCAATGGCGCAATGAAAAAGTTGTCGCCCCAAGCGATACACATCATCAAGATGGCGGCAGCGAAAAGCCACCATTTTTCGCGTTGCGGCGCAATGCCCATGCCCAAAAATGCCAAAAACATGACAATAATTCCAAAATAAATCGAAACGCCCACAAACGGTTGACTGCCGAAATAGAACAACGAATTGGCTTGTCGCGCCGCCGTTTTGTCTATTTCTGCTCCCGTTACGCCTGGCTGCGAAGCCATTTGTTGCGCAATGCTGCCGCGTACAATTTTATACGTTTTCGTTGCCGAATGGTCTTGCGATGCGCCGCCACCGTAGGCGTAAGGCACGAGCAACGTCGCACTTTCGCCCAAACCAAGCGACCAACCGAAGACATAATCAGGACTCAAACCGCCATCTTTGTTGAGGTTTTGCGAAACGCTTTTTGTTAAATCGCTGGCTCCACGTGTCGAATATTTTTGATATTCGTAAGTCGTCCAAATCGAAGTCGTATTGGCTCCCGCGCCCAAAATCGTCGCCAAACCCAACGCCATACAACCCATCAAAAAGCTTTTAAAACCTGAATTTTGATTGTTTTCAAGCGCATCGTTGTTGGTTTTGCGATTTTTTAACACCAATTGAACCAAATATTGGATTGCCCACAATCCCAAAATCAAAAACGTATAATAAGTTATTTGATAGTGATTTGCATAAATTTGCAACGCCGTGAAGAGCGCAAAAAGCCCCCCCCCCAGTATCAACTGCCCTCTGAACGTCATAATTGCCGCGCCGAGCATGGCAGGCGCGAAGGCAAGTGCCGCCATTTTAGTCGAATGCCCCGCCTCGATGATGTCCATGTTGTAGTTAGAAAGCCCATAAACGGTGGCTCCCATCAACGCAATTCGCCAATCGAGTCCCAACACAATCAACAAAAAATAGGTGGAGAGCATTGCCAGCAACACGCCCGCGTGAGGCGAAGTCACGCCGCCGCCCAAAAATGCAGCTCGAAAAACGGGTTCGGTGTAATTGTTTTTCGTTTTTTGATAGATTTGTGCCGTTGGCATGCCGCTAAAATACGCGCCTGTCCACAAAATTGGTTTTCCCGTTTGTGCTTCAAATTTTTTGATTTCGACTTGCGAAGCCGTTGCTTTTTGGTTATCGGGCTGTTGCAACACCTTTCCGTCGAACGCCGAAGGTGCGAAAAAAACAAAGGCAGCAGCCACCATCATCACGACCGCCAATACGTGCGGCAAAATTTTTTTAAAATCCATTGTTAAAATTGGTCAATTTTTTGATAAATCTAAAGATAGATAACAATTAACGCGGATTCGTTTCCTAATCATTTTGATGTAAACGAATCACTTGCGATTGAAAAATGCGTGCCAAAGGTAAAAAAAAACAATAAACTCTATTACCTTTGTCCACTTTTTTATAGGAGAAAATATACTTTTGAGAAAAATTAGGGAACATATACCGTTTTTTATGAATCAGTTAATCAAAATTCCTGCTCCGAGCGTATCGGCGGCGACGACTAAAATTTACTTTCCAGGTCTCAATGCGTTGCGATTTTTTGCGGCGTTTTTGGTCGTCATGCACCACGCCGAAAGCGTGCGTCTCAAGCGCGGCATGCCGCATCTTGAAGAGCTGTCGCTTTTCAAAAATGGCGGTTTGGCGGTGTTGTTTTTCTTTGCATTGAGCGGATTTTTGATTACGTATCTATTGCTCGCCGAAATTCAAAAAACGAAGACCGTTAGCGTGCGTAACTTCTACGTTCGCCGTGTTTTACGTATTTGGCCCGTTTATTATTTGTTGGTCATTTTCGGTTTATTCGTCTTGCCCGTCGTCCTCAAATTGGTGCATTATCAATACGATGCCACCTATGATTTGCCGACGGCGACGATTTTATATCTCATTTTTCAATCATTTACCGTTACGGCGATGTACGGAGCCAGTTTTTTACAACCTTTGTGGTCTATTGGGGTCGAAGAATATTTTTATTTGATTTGGGCTCCGTTGGTAAAACTTTTTCGCAAAAATGTAATGTTGTTGTTATTATTGGTGATTGCAGTGAAATTGGCGTTGTCGCTTTGGTTTTTATGGTCAAAAAATGATTCTGAAACCTTTAAACTCATGGGAACCATCAACGGAATGTTGAGCTTTGAAGCAATGGCGATTGGTGGAATAGGCGCATGGTTCGTTTTTTTCTATCGTCAAAATGTAATTAACAGTTTTTTATTCGGGAAAACGTCGCAAATTGTGTTGACAATTTTGATTTTGTCGAGATTGTTTATCCATGAATCTTTGAAACATTATTTGCCTTTTTACAACGATTTGTACAATACGCCCATTTTGCCGACTTATTTGGAAAGCGTTTTGTTTTTATGGCTGATTATTAATATTTCTTGCAATCCGAAACGATTGTATTCACTCGACGGAAAGTTATTTAATTTTTTAGGAGACATTTCTTACGGAATTTATATGTATCAAATGGTCATTTTGTTTGCAGTTATTTTGGCGTTGAAGGGTTTGGTGAGTTTTTGCGGTTTGTTTTTGGGTTCTGTGATTTATTATACGGTCATCATTATTGCCTTGATTTCGCTTTCCACCATTTCCAAGGAGTTTTTTGAAGACTATTTCTTACGATTGAAAAAACGTTTTGAAAAAGTGTAAGTTTTTGAAAAAAAAATGAGAAACGGGATTTAATCTCGTTTCTCATTTTTTTTCTCATTGTATCTATTGGAACTTATATTATTGCATTTTTATAAATAATAATACAATAAAATACTCGCAATGAAACCTATGAGACCAATTACCGCACCTTTTGTTGCGGCTTTTCGCTCATCGTCGTCCTCATAGAGCAACATCGCGCACAATAGACCAA
>JBJOPA010000051.1:0-5517 GCA_046051005.1 Bacteroidota bacterium | reverse complement strand
ACGAGTGTTTCGGCAACAGACGGCGGCACAACACAAATCGGTTTAAGCTACGGTTTGAAAATCGGCGGCGGTCATTTGAACATCATGGGAGAATACACGGCACGCAGTGCAACAAATCGTACAGGTACTTACACAGGTCGCATCTACGGTTTGGTGAACGGTGCAAATCGTGACGATTCAATTATGGCAGCACGCGGTTTGAACCGCAACAATTTTGATATGGCAATTGGTCAATCAGATGTAAAAGGTGTGGGCGTAATGTATAATTTCGCTTATCCCGTTAGCGACAACATCGAAATTTATAGCTTCGGTGGTTACAACAACAAAAAAGGGGTTGCCGCAGGATTCTATCGTTTCCCAACAGGTGCAGAAACCAACGCAATTCCTGCTGCTTCTAACGCATTATTGGTTTATCCGAATGGCTTTTTGCCTGAAATCGAATCTGATGTAACGGATTTGTCTTTTTCGGCAGGTGTTCGCGGCAAAATCAGCGATTGGAACTATGATTTGAGCCACGTTTTCGGAAACAATACTTTCGATTTCGTAACCGATAACTCTATCAACTATTCGCAAGGCAACTTCGCGGGTGCGGCAGGTGTAGCGACAATTCCACGCACATTTAATGCGGGTGGAACTGGTTTCACACAAAACACTACCAATCTTGATATTTCGAGAAATTATGCCGACATCATGGCGGGTTTGAACGTAGCCGTTGGTGCAGAATATCGCACCGATGCCTACAAAATCGTAGCAGGTGATAGTGCTTCTTGGAATAACTACGCGCCTCCATCAGGCGTAGCTGCAGGTGCGCAAGTGTTTGGCGGGTTTTTGCCCAAAAATGCAGGCAACAACCAACGTAGCAATATCGCAGGATATTTGGATACGGAATTGGACATCACCAAAGCATTTATGATTGGTGCAGCCTTGCGTTTTGAAAATTACAGCGATTTCGGTTCTACTTTGAACTATAAAGCCGTAGCGCGTTACAAAATTACAGACAAGATTTCTTTGCGTGGTTCGATTTCTACGGGCTTCCGTGCGCCGTCGCAACAGCAAAAATATTATTCGCGTACAGGCACTTTGTTCGTAACCATCAACGGACAGTTGACGGCTACCGAAGCAGGTACGTTCACCAATAGCAGCGCAGCAGCAAAAGCAATCGGTATTCCTGAACTCAAACAGGAAACTTCGCAGCATTACACGTTGGGCGCAACGGCACGTTTGGCAGATGGTTTAGATTTCAGTCTTGATGCTTATCAAATTGACATCAAAAATCGTATCGTTTTGACCAATAACTTCGGCGCAAGCGCATTTACTGGTGCAGATACTGTTGTCCGCAATCAGCTTCGTTTAGCAAATGCTGAAACCGTTAACTTCTTCACCAATGCCGTTAGCACGCGCGCACGTGGCATCGAAGGCGTTTTGTCGTATGACACCAAATTTGACAACCAAAGTTTGCGTTTCTCGTTGGCATTGAGTGCCATCAAAAACAACGTTATTGACAGCAGCAATGTAGCAAAACCTCTCATCAATGCCACTCAAAAATTGATTGATAACAAATTGGTCGGTCAATATTTCAACCGCGAAGACGAAAGCCGTTTTGAAGTTGCCGTTCCAGTTACAAAAGCCGCTTTGACGATTAACTATAAAATCGGAAAATTTGGTGCGATGTTGCGCAATACTTATTTCGGAAAAGTACAATATCTTGACCCTACCGTAAACTCAACAAATGCTGCAGACACCACGTTGGCAACAACAACGGGTTGGGTACGCAACACGTTTACAGGCGCACGAGAAAGCTTAGACCAAACTTTTGCTGCTAAAATCGTAACGGACTTGACGTTGAACTATGAAGTCATCAAAGGTTTGAACGTCTCTTTAGGTGCAAATAATTTGTTCGACGTGTATCAAGACAAGCACACGCATTTTGCAAACACGAGCTTTGGGCGTTTCTTGTATAGCCGTCGCGTACAGCAAATGGGCTTCAACGGACGCTATGTTTTTGCACGTTTGGTGTATAATTTCAAGTAAATTATGGCTTTAAAAGTCGTTTATATTTGATTTTTTTGACAAAATCAATACCCCCCAGTATCCGACGCTAAAAATAGTCGTTTCGCACTTGCGAGACGACTATTTTTATTTTATAACTCATTGGTTATAAGCAATTTAAATATATTGGCACAGAAATTGGGCTTATGAAAACATGAATAATTCAATTCATAAGTTTGGTTTTGTTTTGATAGAAAAGCCGCTCGTCTAAACTGATTTAGATGGCGGCTTTTTTTTGTTAACTCAAAAAATGGTGAGTGATAAAAAAATATAAAATAGTTTGAAAATTTTTAGTTCAAAAATCAGCGAATCGGCAATGACAAACGCACGCCCAACAAACGATTGAAACGCTGACGCGAAAAATTTTGGTCGGTCACGCGCTCCTGCGAAGGCGAAAACCAGCCGTGTTGATAGAAAAATTCGGTATGCAAACCCGACGCACCACGATAGCCCAAACCCACCAATTGCGCCACATCAAAACGACGAATCGAAAGCGGCGCACGCACGTTTTCAAAATTATTATCTGCCAAATAATATTCTCCAATACTCAATTTATCGGTAGTTTTATTTTTCGTTCCGTAGCCGTAAAAAGTACTATTTGGGTCAATTGTACTTTCCAATTTATAATCCAACAAACCCGAAAGTTTTACGCCAGCCGAAAAAGACCAATGGTCATCTAATTCTACAGAAAGGCGAATCGGGACATTCAAATAATACAATTCAGTTATTCGATAAGGCATTCCATAAGCATCAATCGTAACGGGAACCAAAGACGGGCGCGTTTTGTCAATGTTTCGATTGATTTGCAAATACGTCCAACTTTCATCATTTTTAGGCAAAAAACTAGCACTTATGCCAATTTGATACGAAAATCGAGGCGAATTTTCAAAAAATCGCGTGCGTGCAATCCCCAATTCGATGCCGCCAAAAGATTTAAAATCACACAACGTATTCATATGTCCTTCCCAAATCGTTTTTGCACGTTCCAGTTGAGAAATAGGTCGCACGAGATTCGATTCCGCCATTTTTATCTTACGCAACGTTGCCGCAATTGCCGCCGAATCTTTGGATTTGTCAACAAAAAGTAACACATTCGTTTTTTTCGACAACAAATTTAATTCGGCTTGATGCGCTAAATAATTATTTTTATTTTCTAAATTTTGTTCATTTTGGGTAGAAGCCGATGTTGCAATGGTCAAATTTTCAAAAAATGCCCCCCCCCCAGTATTCGGACGGATTTCAGACATATTTTCGGCATTTTGGACGACAGAAACGCCTTTTTCCAACGTATTTTGATAGGTGAGTGACGGTGTGTTAAAATTGAAAAAGATACGATTAGGTTTTTTTAATGAATTCGGCAGCACTTGGGGCGCGGCTGTGATAACTTCTTGCGGCATGTTTTTAGCCACCGTCCTATTTTCTAAAATTTCTGATTTTGTTTGAACACTTTTTTCTATTTTTTTATTTTCATTATTTATAACATATTGATTGTCAATTAATTTCATGCACGAAAAAGTCAGCAGCCCGCCAATCACGATGCCTGAAAACAGCCAAAGCAAAGGCGACCGACGCGGCTTTTCGGGTTGTGGCATCTCGATTTCCAGCAAATCTTGCAACGCTGACCAACCTCGATTTTCTAATTTTTTAAAATCTGATTTCATCTTTTTTTATCGCTCTCTTTATGAAAAGTGAATGTTTTTAGTTTTTTTTAAGGTCTCAATATTTTTTTCAATCGTTCGCGGGCTGCCGACAAATGCCATTTAGAAGTCCCGACCGAAATGCCCAATTGAGCCGCAATTTCCTCGTGTTTATAGCCTTCGACGGCGTATAATTGCATGACTTGGCGCGTAGCGGGCGGCAAAATATCCAACGATTGCAACACATCATCGAGAAAAATATTCTGAAAAACGCCTCCCGTAGGCGCGGCAGTTTCGCCTGCATCGTCCGTTAATTCTATCAAATCAAAATATTTCTTATTCGTTTGATAATAATCTGAAATGGCGTGAAACACCAATTTTCGCACCCAACCTTCCAACGAACCTGCACCTTTAAACGTCTCAATTTTTTTAAAAACGCGCAAAAAACCGTCGTTTGTCATTTCCAGCGCACGTTCTTCGTCGCCGTGCGCATGTTTGAGGCACATTCTGAACATTTTTTCAAAATATCGGCGATACAATGCCTCTTGCGCCAGTCGGTTGTTGGTCGCACACGCCCGCGCAAGTTCCAATTCGGACGTATCCGAACCAAACGAGGAAGCTGATATGCGATTTTTATTAAACCAACTCAAAGCAAAATAACGTTTAATTGATGTTTGAAAATAGTTGAAACAATCATAAAGACAGGGGAAAATGTAAAAAAGGTTGGGTAACTTTCAAAAAAAAATAAATCCATCTCAACCCACAAAAAATCCCAACTGCAAAAATGTCATGCAAAAAAATGCGTTTCGTCGTTTTTTTTAGTCAAAAGGTCGTAAAAACTGACAAAATTGCAGCTATTTTTCCTATTTTTGCAACAACATCTACTCGAAAAGTGTTTAAAAAAAACATTGCCTTTTTTTGCCTTTTGTCTTCCTCCTTTCGGGGGGATTGAGGGGGGACTTACTGGGGGGTAGGCAAAAGTACGCCTTTTTTGAATAATTATTCTTTTTTATAAGAACTTAAAAAATACGTTTCTCTTTTTTTTCGCTAAAAAAATGGAAACTCGAATAAATCGAATTACAATTATGACTCATAGTTTACAAGCCATCAAACAGCGTTTTGGCATCATTGGAATGTCACCCATGCTCAATTCGGCACTCGAAACCGCCATGCGCGTGGCGGCAACCGACCTTTCCGTTCTCATTCAAGGCGAAAGTGGGACAGGGAAAGAGGCTTTTTCTAAAATCATTCACGCGCTTTCCACCCGAAAACACAACCAATTTATTGCCGTCAACTGCGGCGCAATCCCAAACGGAACCATCAATTCTGAACTTTTTGGTCACGAAAAAGGCTCATTTACAGGTTCCGTCGGCGACCGAAAAGGCTATTTTGAAACCGTCAACGGCGGCACAATTTTTTTGGACGAAATCGGCGAAATGCCACACGACACCCAAGCCTATTTGCTCCGCGTGCTAGAAAATGGCGAGTTTTTGCGCGTTGGTTCTTCAAAAGTTGAAAAAACAGACGTGCGCATCATCGCTGCCACCAACGTAAAACTCGAAGAAGCCGTCCGAAAAGGAAAATTTCGAGAAGACCTCTACTATCGCCTCAACACCGTGCCGATAAAAGTGCCGTCGCTGAAAGAACGACCCGACGACATCAATCTGTTGTTCCAAAAATTTTCGATGGATTTTGCCGAAAAATACCGCGTGCAACCCGTTTCACTCGACGAAAAAGGGCAAATGTTGCTCGAAAATTATCCATTTCCAGGAAATATTCGAGAATTGCGGAATATGGCAGAACAGCTTTCCATTCTCTCCGAAAAACGCGA
>JBJOPA010000050.1:0-2764 GCA_046051005.1 Bacteroidota bacterium | reverse complement strand
AAGTAAGAAAGGCATTTTTAGAAGTAAAAAGAATTAAAAACCGATTTGTATTTTCTCATTTCCTTTCAAACTTTTCTTTAAATCTGCCATTTTGATGGCGGTTTGCGCGGCTTCAACGCCTTTATTGCCGTGTTTTCCGCCTGCTCGGTCGAGAGCTTGTTGCGCGTCGTTGGGAGTCAAAACGCCAAAAATAATGGGTTTGTTCGCCATCAAACTCAACTGAATCAAGCCGCCTGCGACGGCATTGTTGATGTATTCGTCGTGTTTTGTTTCGCCTTTTATGACGCAACCGAGACAAATAACGGCATCTAAACTCGGATATTTTGACAGCAACATCCGCGCTGCCGACGGCAATTCAAAGGTTCCAGGAACCTGAATCGTATGTATATTTTCTGCTATCGCATCGTGTTTTTCCAACGTTTCGATGCAACCCTCGTATAGCGTGTGCGTGATGTCGGCATTCCAATCTGACACCACAATTCCAAAACTCAAATCAGCCGCCGAAGGCATTTCATTCGCATCATATGCGGAAAGATTTTTTAAAGAAGAAGCCATATCTTGTTGGTAATCAATTTTTTATGAAAAAATATTTTAAAAATGTGAAATATACTGGGGGGTAGCCTTTTTCTGAAAAAAAAAAGAAAAATCAAGGATTCCAAAACGTTTGGATTTCAAAATTACGGGCATATTTTCGGTACAAAAACGCGCCCAACCAACCGATGCCGCAACCAATCACGCCGCCGCAAAAAACGTCGAGCGGATAATGAACGCCGACATAAACTTGCCCAAAAGCAATCGAAGCTGCCCAAATCATCAGCCCATAGCGCGTGCGCCGTTGCCAAGTCGTTTTGCCGAGAAAGAAAAGTTGAATTAAAAAATAAGCCAATGCAAAATGGTTGGTCGCGTGCGAAGACGGAAAACTGTAACCCGAACCGCAATTGACCAAATTTTTGACGTGTGGCGCAATTTTTTCGTCGTTGCAAGGTCGCGGTCGTTTGATGGTCGTTTTGAGGATTTTTCTTCTCACCGTATCCGATGCGCCAACGGTCAGTGCAACGGCAAGTAACAAAATATAACCTCGTTTTCCGAAGTTAATCGCCAAATAAGTAATGGCAAAACCGTAAAAAGGCAGCCATAAAAACATGCTGCGCCAATAGGGCATCAACGCATTGAGATAGCGAAAATGACAACTATGATTGATAAAGAAGAACAATTTTTCATCTAACGAAATGAGCCATTCCATTTGCAATATTTTTAAAATCAGTGTTTTATGAGATAAAAAATATATGAATATTTTTTTGAAAAGGCAAAGTTAGAATTTTTTGTGGAAATCCTTTTTTTTTCGCATTTACTTGTTCAAAAACGAGTGAAAAAGTCAATTTTTTGTCAAAAAAAATCGAAAATCAAGTCAAAAAAAATTTTAAGTTTTTTTTAACGTAAAAATGATTGACAAATACATAACCTTTGCGTCAAAATTTTCGTTATTGAGGCGTAATTTAATTTTTAAAAATTTAAAATAAAAAAGAAATGAAAAAATTTTTGATGGCATTGAGCGTCGGCACGGCGTTGACATTCGCCTCGTGTGACGTGGCAAAACAAGTTGCCACTAACATTTTGATTGACTCGGTGGTCAGCAACAAAGACGTAGCCGACGGACTCAAAGAGGCACTCCGATTGGGCATTTTCAACGGTGTGGACAAATTGTCGGTAAAAGGCGGTTTCGCAAAAGGACAATATAAAATTCCGTTGCCCGAAGAAGCGCGCAATATTACTGATAGGTTAAAAAACATTCCGGGTTTCAATCGTGTGGAAGAAGTGTTGATTGACAAACTCAATTCAGGCGCGGAAGATGCCGTTGTGAAAGCAAAACCAATCTTCTTAAATGCGCTTCAAAACATGTCGTTTAGCGATGCGATGGGCATTTTGATGGGCGATAAAAACGCAGCTACTCAGTTTTTGCAACGCACGACGACCAACAGTTTGCTTGCCGAATTTTTGCCTGTCATCAATTCGTCGCTCGACAAATACGATGCGCGCAAATATTGGAGCGATGCGGTGACTGCGTACAATCAAATTCCGTTTATTCAGAAAAAAGCCAACACAGATTTGGGCGATTACGTCGCACGCGAAGCATTGAAAGGTTTGTTCGGAATGGTGGAAGAAAAAGAACGCGGCATCAGAGGCAATGCTTCTGAACGTTCAAGCGAGTTGTTGAAAAAGGTTTTTGCAAAGCAAGACCCAAAATAATATTTTTTGAATTGTAGAAAAAAAATGGGTTTATTTGGCGACAAATAAACCCATTTTTTTCATTTTATACTGGGGGGTAGCATTTTTATTGCATTTTTATTATATTTTTATTGTTTTAAAAATTTCACACGCGCCATTTTACCTGCGTTTTCGATTTGTAACCAATAGAAACCGATTGGAAGTTCTGAAATATTGATGTTTTCGGCGGTCGTGTTTTGCTGCCAAATTTTTCCCAATCCATCAAAAATAATGGTATTTGAAGATTTTAAATCATCATCTTTTGACAACAAATTCAACACGTCGTGGGCAGGATTTGGATAGATTTGTAGCGAATTGCCTTCGTTTTCGACCAAAACACTGACTGTTTTCGACAAATGCGCCGTTTCGTCAAGGTCAATTTGATTCAAACGAAAATAATACGTATGCGTTGTTTGCCAATTTGAACACGCATTTTTCCATTGAAAATTATACTTTTTACGTTCATTGAGGTTGCCTTTTGCCGCCACAAAACCGATGG
>JBJOPA010000049.1:0-2923 GCA_046051005.1 Bacteroidota bacterium | reverse complement strand
ATATTTCAATCGAAAATCTACAACAACAAATGATTGAAAACCTGCATAAAATCACTAAAAATCAATTTTATACTGGGGGGGGGCATAAAAAAAATATTCTGTAAAAAATTGACTATCAATTTTTTACAGAATATTTTTTTTATACTTTTTTCAGAAAATCATTATTCGTCTTCTCTGTTGACGCGGCGATTTTTTTTGCCCCACGACCAACCAAAACGCAAGCCCAATTCCGCATACGCGCCCGAAGCCTGCTTGCTGAATGCGTCCGATTGATTAGAATTTCGGAATTCTACGCCGCGATAACCGCCGCTCAAATTGAGGTGAAACCAACGTGCCACGTTAAATTCTACGCCCACCGAAGGTTGCCAAACGACGACCGAAGCCGACTGTCCGGGCTTGCTCAACGTGCCGCCGCCAATCGCAAAACTCGCGACAGGGTGAACCGATTTGTCCGCCATGAAATGCCCGCCCAACAAAAACGAGTTGTAGTTGAGGTTGAAATTTGTCTCGTTCGCGGCACCAAAATTGGTCGCATTGATGCGCGTTTTTGTCCAACCGAGCAACAAGGCTTTGTTAAATTCCAAGCCAAAAACGGAACCTGTGTAGCCCAAACGCTGCGCGCCAACGGGTTCGTAATAGTGGTTTGTGCCGCCCCAAATGCCCGTAAAACGCAAACTTGCGTCGCTCAAAAGGGTTTTTTCGCGCTGTGCGCTTGCAAAATTTGGTGCCAAAAAACAAGCTGCCATCAACGCCACTGCTGTCAAATTAATTCGTTTCATATTCGATTCTTTTTTTTAGTTTGTAAATAAAATTTTCTTATTCTTTTTTTTTAAAATTATACTTTTTTTGTAAAACTTGATACAAAATTAGGTGGAATTGCGTTTTCGACTTCAATTTTTTCGCTCAACCGTCAGATTTTTGGGTTGAATCGTTATTTTTTGACTTCGTAACGCTTTTCTGAATGACGAAACAAAACTACGAAAAGTTGCAGCACTTTTTCCGCTTTTGTCTCACCTTAACCAAACCTTACGATTTCTTCCATTTTTTTAACATTTTGATAACGCTTTTCAAAATGGCAAAACGCATTTTTTTGAAAAAAAAGAATGCAAAAAAATTGTGTTATTTAGTTTGAAAAGTTTCTATCTTTGAGCGTTTTTTTGGCAATTACAATTTTATTGATTGATTTTATGAGAAAAAGTTTTTTATCCATTTTAATGTTGATGTCGAGCGTTGGCGCATTGCGTGCGCACGTGACGAGCGCGGCTGACACGTGCTTGATTCCGTCGGCGGTTACGCCAAATTCAGATGGCAAAAATGATTTATTTGTCATTCCGTGTTTGGATTCGATAGGCAGCAAAGACAGCGAATTGATTATTTTCAATCGTTGGGGCGACCGCGTTTTTTACGCCAGCCCATACCGCAATGACTTCGACGGAACGCACAAAGGCACGAAATTGCCTGACGGGACGTATCTCTATTCCTTCAAAAGTACCAAAAACGGAACCATCTACAAAGGCTATTTGACGCTCATGCGTTGATGGTTTGGTCAGTTTTTGTTTATTTTTGATGATATTATTTCGCATGAAAAAATTTATTTTTACGCATTTTTTGTTCTTTTTGGGCGTTTATACTGGGGGGGTGGCATTTTGTCAACAAACGAGTACGCTAACGCTTTTTTCGGCGCAACTGTTGCCATCGAACCCTGCGGTGGCGGGTTGGTTAGAAATTCCTTCGTTTGCTTTGTCGGCGCGCCAGCAATGGATTGGTTTGGCGGGTTCGCCGAGTACGCAAATTTTATCGTTTCAAACGCCTTTTTTAAGCAAGCGTTTGGGCATTGGTGGCAGCATTGAAAACGAAATTTTTGGCATCGAAAATCGCCAAACGGTGACGATTCCTTTTGCGTATTCGCTTATCCGAACGCCGCATTGGAATTTCCGAATGGGTTTGCAAGCGGTGGCGCGACGGATGCAATTTAATTTCGGGCAACTGCAAAATTTAGCCGATTTAGACGACCCTGCCCTGCCCGCAAGTGGCGCAGCAAGTCCAATTTTGTTCAACGTTGGCGCAGGTGCCATGTTGAAATATCGCGATTCGTGGTTGGGTTTTTCGGTTCCGTCGCTCATCGAAAACGAGTTTGGTTTTGCTGAAAAAGCTCCTTTTACGGCGCAGGAATCACGTTTTTTGCAAATTACTGGGGGGGTGGTTTTTCCGTTGACCGAACGGTTAGACATGCGAGGTTCGTTTAATTGGAAAAAACCAAATACGAGTTCGCCTTGGTTGATTGAAATGGGTGGTCAATTTGTTTGGCGCGAGCGCGTGGGCGTGGGCGCATCGTATCGTGCGAGCCGCAATTCGCTAGAAAAAATAGGCGAATCCATGTCATTGTTGGCATCTTATGGCATTTCTGACCAAATGACGGTTTTTGTTGCTTATGATTTCCCTTTCAATGGTTTGTCGGCGTTTCACAGCGGAAGCGCGGAATTTTCACTTCGCTACGATTTGCGCAAAGCGGAAATAAATATGAGCAATCCACGTTTTAGATAGGGTTCTAAATGTCATTTTTTTCTATAAACGCCGTTTTAATTGTCACTTTTTACTTACAATATCCTTTATCCTACAAAATTTATTTATTTTTGCTTTTTGAATTACATGCCTCAAAGCAAAGGATTTGGAGAGCCATTTTTGTTTGTTAACCATTTTCTCTGTTATAAAAAACCAGATGCTTGCGATTCCTAATTTTCCGTCAATACAACTTTGATAGTCCCATAGGTCGTATTTGCAAATTTTTATTGATTATTTTTTTAAGTTACTACCCACTTTTTATTTATTTATTAAAAAAAGTGAGGCAAAAGTTCTTGGCATGTTGTAAATTAGAGTTGCTAAAAAAAAATTTAAAAATATGTTGCAACTTCTACCTCACGAC
>JBJOPA010000048.1:0-4615 GCA_046051005.1 Bacteroidota bacterium | reverse complement strand
AAAAACGGCGAAAGCCTTTGGTTCTCGCCAAAATTTAGTGCCAACGTTGGGGCTAATTCCGCAGCCCACCGAAATCGTGATTGCCAACAACAACCCTGATTTTTTGCTACAATTCAGCACCACATTTTCGATAAAAGGATTTAGTCCAACAGAAACGCAATCCTTGCGACAGCAAATCAAACAAAACATCGGCATCGAAAATGAAAATCCAGAAACTGCACAAATTTTGATAGAAAAAGTAAGCGAATTAGAGTCGTTGCACGAAGGAAATCCCATCGCGGGGCAACTTTCAGAAGCCTATCGCCTCAAAATCAGTGGCAAACCTGCTCAAATTCAAATCAAGGCAATCACCGAAGCAGGCGTTTTTTATGCCTTACAAACGTTGCGACAATTGTTGCCGCCCGAAGTTTGCAACGCGCCCGAAAAAATGTTTGAAAAACAAGAAACTACCTATTATTTGACGGCTTTGACGATTGCCGACGCGCCGCGTTTTGCCTATCGAGGCATGCACCTCGACGTGTGCAGACATTTTTTCAGTGTAGAATTTGTTAAAAAATATATTGATTTAATGGCGATGCACAAATTCAACACCTTTCATTGGCATTTGACCGAAGACCAAGTCTGGAGAATTGAAATCAAAAAATATCCAAAACTCACCGAAATCGGCGCATTTCGAGACGAAACGTTGGTGGGGCATTACAGTCAAAAACCGCATCAATTCGACAAAACGCCGCACGGCGGATTCTACACACAAGCCCAAATCAAAGAAGTGGTCGCCTACGCAATGGCGCGACACATTACGATTATTCCAGAAATTGAATTGCCCGGACATTCACTCGCTGCACTTGCCGCCTATCCCGAACTCTCGTGCGACCCGTCAAAAACCTATAAAACGGGTACAAAATGGGGCGTTTTTGAAGATGTTTATTGTCCAACCGAAAAAACATTTGAGTTTCTGGAAGATGTGTTGACCGAAGTAATGGAGTTGTTCCCTTCAAAATACATTCACATCGGCGGCGACGAATGCCCAAAAGAGGCTTGGAAAAAATCTAGTTTTTGTCAAGCCTTGATAAAAAAAGAAGGGCTGAAAGACGAACACGAATTGCAAAGTTATTTCGTTCGTCGAATCGAAAAGTTTTTGAACCAACACAACCGCGCCATGATTGGTTGGGACGAAATCCTAGAAGGCGGTCTCGCGCCCAATGCCACCGTCATGTCGTGGCGCGGCGAACGCGGCGGCATCGAAGCTGCGCAACAAAATCACGATGTCATCATGACCCCCAGTAGTCATTGCTATTTCGACCATTATCAAGCCGAACCGACCAACGAACCAACGGCAATTGGCGGATTTACGAATCTCGAAAAAGTATATAATTACGAACCCATTCCCGCTGTTTTGACCGAAGAACAAGCAAAACACGTGTTGGGAACGCGGGGAAACGTTTGGACGGAATATATTTTGAATGAAAATCAAGTCGAATACATGGTCTTCCCGCGTGCGTGCGCGCTGGCTGAGGTTTTGTGGTCGAAGAAAGGGAAAAATTATAATTTGTTTTTGCAACGATTGACCAAACATCTTTCGCGACTCGACGCACATAAAGTAAATTATGCAACACGCGCTTTTGACGTAGTCGTCGAACGGAAAGAAAACATGGTTGCCATATCGTCACCAGTTGAAAAGATATTAGAAAATTCAGAAATTTATTTTTCACTTGACCAATCTGAACCCACGCCGAACAGCATTCGCTATCAAAAAGAAATTAAGCTAACGGAGAAAGAAACCAACGTCAATGCGCGCATTTTTCAAGGAGAACGGGCATTGGGCGGCGTGATTTCGCGTAAATATTTCTTACACAAGGCATTGGGAAAAAAATATTTACTCACCCATCAGCCTCAAAAAACACACGATGCAGGCAATGAAGGATTGACCGACGGGCAACTCGGTTCAGAAAAAAGCAATGCACTTTGGACGGCTTTCAAAGAAAATGACCTTGAAATGGTGGTGGATTTAGAGAAAAAAATCTCACTCAAACGCATTGCGATTCAATTTTTACACAATCCGAACGCTGCCGTTTTGATGCCTCGAACGGTTACATTGATGGCTTCCAATGATGGAAAAAATTGGGAAATGCTGAAATCGTTTTCACTTTGGAAATTGAGAGAAGACAAAACCATCATCAAATTGGATTATGCCATTACGACAGGAAAAAATGCGTTTCGTTATGTCAAAATTATGGCAAAAAACGTCGCAACCTGCCCTGAAGGATTGGCACAAACAGGCAAACCCGCTTGGATTTTCGTAGATGAAGTCGTTATTGAGTGAAAATATGCCCCCCCCAGTATAAAACAGGCTTTTATACTGGGGGGGGCATATTTTAGAGTGTTAGAATCCTTTTTTTTAGTTTTTAATCCTTCTTATGTCTGTTGTAGGCAACCAGTTGGTTTTGGTCGAATCCGCGCTGAAAACCAATCGCTGTCGAACCATTTCGCCAGATTCCTCGTAAGGTCTAGATAGATAATAAATAAGTGCATCGGCTTGATGCTCACTTGGTTTTCCTAATATTTTTAAAATTTGTTTTTTGTTTCGCAGTAAAGAAATTCCATGCCACGACTCAAATGTCATCACAAAGTACCCTGCCTTTTTGTTAAAAAAAAACTTTTCATCAAAATTTTGCAACATTCTTTTAATGTAGAATTTATTAATTTTTGATTGACCTATTGAATCAAAGATACCATCATGATAATGACTCATTGGATAAACAAAGTTGAATCTGATTTTTTCTCGTTCTCTTTGCTCATAAATTAATCCAAAATTATATTTCGTTTCATAAAAACGCCCGGAAGTAGAAGCACGAAGAATAAAAAGTAGAGTTTTCTCTTTTGTATCCATCATATTATCTAATATAAGTGCAGAATAATCAGCCGTAGGGATGGATATATTCAAATCAAACGGATTGATATGTAGATAAACCAACGGTCCTTCCTCGTCTTCAAAATCAGGTTTTCCGAACAGCAGCGTTGCTTGTTGTTTGCTTATATTATTCACACATACAACTGACGCTCGGGAATTGTCACGAAAAATGATAGATGCTACATATGTTTTCGTTCGTTTGTTATAGAACCAATTTTCAGTAATCAACTGATAATACGCTTCCGAAACACCGATTTCTTTGGCAGTCAGTGAAGTTGTTGAAACGATATTTTTACTTTTCATCGGACGCTGCGCACATCCGATGAACAACAAAACGATGGATAAAAAGATAATTCTATTCATTTTTTCTTAATAAATTATTATTTGTAAAATATCATCAATTAAAAATTGTCAATATTAATATTATCAACGAATTTTCAGGCAACTTTTTTTTAAAAACTTCTAATATTAACATTTGTTTCTCGCGTTCTTTTTCAAAAAAGCCCTCGCACATGTGTACGAGGGCTTTTTTGAAAAAAATATTGATATGAAAATAATTTATTCATTTACGGCAGTGACGATATATTGATATTCAAGCGACACATCATCGGACATTACTTTTTTGAAACCCGCTTCTGCCAGTTCTTTTTCGACATTGGCAAGCGCAACTTTTTCTTTTGCAGGCGGACCAACGGGCAATTTTCGGTCTTTATAATCCACAATTAAAATTTTTCCGCCAACGGCAATCCCTTTTTTCAAGCGTTTCAGATAGGCGATTCGGTTGGGAAGATAGATATACGTGTTGACAATCACGACGGCATCGGCTTCGTTGGGTTGCAAATTTGCGTCGTCGCGGTTTGCCAATCGCGTTTGCAATCTTGCGCGAAAAGCGGGTTGCAACTCACTTTTGAGGCTATCAATATACGACAAATAGCGTTCGCCGATGTCAATTGCCAACACTTTTTTTGCCTTCGTGATGAGCCGAAACGTAAAATAGCCTTCGCCTGCGCCCAAATCCACGACCGTTTTTTCAGAAACGTCGCCCAATCGGTCGAGAATTACCTCTGGTTTTTGCCAAATCGAACGGGGGCTGTTGCCATAATCTTCCGCCAAAATGGGTTTGAACTCTTCGAGGGGCGGTTGCGCGTTGCTGTTCGACAAATTTGGCTTTGTATCGCCGCAACCTGCCGACCAAAATGCCATCAGAAAAATGGTAAGGAAAGTTATCAATTGGAACGAAAACGAATTTTTATTTTTTTTCATTGCTCTTTTTTTTGAAAATATGGTTTTTTCTCCTAAACGATTTGGTTACTTTGGATTCGATAAAAATGTTTTGACCCACAAAAGTAGTAGAAAAAATGAAAATTGAATATTTTTTAAGATTTTTTTAAGATTTTCAATCAAAAAGCCCATTTATACTGGGGGGGGGTGTTTTTTTTCAACTTTTCAAAAAATCATTTGAAAAAAGAGTGGGTTTCAAAATAATTTATAATTTTGCAACGTTTTTTCTAAATATTTTTTATCTTTGTCCGTATTTTTCGCAATAAAGAATGTAAAAAAAAATACTAACCTGAAATTTTGTTTTACGAGTTCCTCACTATTTGTCCAAATCATTTCCTTCCAAATATAATTTATTTTCTTTCGAGAAATAAAACCTATCACATTATTTTTTTTATCAACCCGTTTTAAGTTGATTTTTCAAAA
>JBJOPA010000047.1:0-3597 GCA_046051005.1 Bacteroidota bacterium | reverse complement strand
CCAAAAAGAAAGGATAAAATCTCACAAATATTTATTGAAAATAATCAAGGAGAAACATTTATGCTTGATTTAGAAGCGGGTCGCCCAATATTTGGTATATATCAAATATTGCATTATATAGTAGGCAGATAAGAAGACTTGAAGAAAAAAAACATCTCATTGCGTTTTATCACTTTTATTTACAATTTGATTGTGCCAAAGATAAAATTTAGGAAAAAAGTTGAATTAATTATCAATAGTTTGTAAGCCTTTTGCGACTTTGATACATGCAATATCCAACAGTATTGGCGAAACTTTATGCAATAAAACACCAGTTTTATGAACTCAATGCTTCATTTCGTGAATCCTTTAAAAATCGAAACAAAAAGGGGATTTACCTTTGCATCACAAGACAGCTAATTTTATAATTTCTTAATTTAAAAGTCTTATAATTTTTTTTGAATCATTTTATCATTTTTTAAAATTTAACCTAATGAAAAGAGTATTTTTATCTTTGGTGGCAGTTTTCGCCATCAGTTTGTCAAGTTTGAGCGCGCAAGCGGACGTTGAAGTAACGACCAGAGGTGGACGTGTCGTTTTGAAAGGTATTGCCAATTGTGAAGAATTGCGCCAGGCATGTATCGATTATTTAGGCAAAGTCGAAGGGGAACGCCGCTACAAAGGAGCCAATTGTAAGACCCTCGAAAAGGGTTTAGAACTGTCGCTTCCCGAATGTGCAAAAAAATATATGGATAAAAATCCGAACTTGACGGCAGAACAGCGCGAAGCGATAGCAAAAGATGCCATTCGTTTGTCAGACAAGGACTTTTGCGTCAAATATTCAGTTGCCGAAACGATGAACCAAACAAAAACTACACTAAAAAAACAATAGTTTGGTTCTTTTCAAAAAAGCCTCGTTTTCATTTTAGAAAACGAGGCTTTTTTGAAAAACATACCGTTTTGAGGCGTTTGATACTGGGGGGTAGCCAAATTTGCCATTTTTTGCTAATCTCTCATTGCCCATGTTAGAAAGTCGGGCATCACTTTTCCCCATGTTTTGGGGTTGTGTTCGCCGCCTTCGATTTCCACATACGTGAGGTCGCGATGCGGTTTGAAACCTTTTGCCGCCAATTCGTCAATGAGGTCGAGCGTATCGTCTATGGCATCAATGATGCCGTTGTTGTTTCTGTCGTCTTTTTCATCGTGGGTTCCGACTTCAAACCAAAATTTTTGATTCATTTGCGCTTCCGAAACCGTTGTTTTTTGGATAATATCGTGCATGATTCGGTTTGCGTCGGGGTCAGCGTCGGTGAACGGTGCAGAACGCCACCAAAGAGAACCCGAAAAAACACCCACTTTCCCAAATATTGTTGGGTTTGCCCAAGCAATGTCTAAGGCACTCAACGCGCCCAAAGAAAATCCTAAAATAATATTTTGCGAAGCAGCCGTTTTTAAGCGATAATTTTGTCTCAAAAATGGCAAAATTTCTGTCGTGACAAATGCCGTGTAAGCGGCAGCTTTTGCGCCATAACCTTTGTAATGCGCTTGTGAGGCGGTTCCGTATTCGTAAATTCTATCTTGATTGCAATGCAAACCGACCATCACAAAGGGGGACGTATTGATGTTTTCCAACGTTTTTGTGAGTTCCAAAGCCGTTGCATCTTGCCCGTCGTTGAACAAAATGAGCGGAAAATTTGCCTTTTTGTCGCTCCGATACTGGGGGGGGAGAAAAATATCCACCACGACCGACCGTTGCAACACCGCCGACGAAAAATCGAGCCGAATCGTTTCCGTTCCTTCGGGATTCGCTTTCCCTAACATATTTTGAAAGGTTTTTTTTATAAAATTTTTCATCAACTATTTTTTTAACGTGATTGATTAAAAGCACTTTTTAAAAGTGAAACAGCCACAAAAGTACATCAATTTTCAAAATTAACAAAACCATTTTTAATAAAAAAAAGGTAGCCTCACACGCAAAGGCGAGGCTACACTTTTTAGCTTTAATCAAAAACCAGAATGGAAAAAGTAAAATAGTCAATCGAAGGATAATTTAGAAACGAGTTCTAATTTTTTCTTTTTATAATTTTGTCATAAGGTCGCCAAATATGCAACAATTTCAGGCAACGTACTTTGCAAGGGCGTAATGAAAGTAACTGGTGAAGCACTTATGCCATTACTGAAAGTCTGTTTTCCGAGATAATAAACATTATCAATTTTGGATATGGTTACATACGTAACGGGTTCGTTGAGCGGCATCTGTTGAGTACACCACATGTGTTCGGCTGCACTCGAAGAGAGCCGCGACACTGCATTTTCATTGCGAAAGACGGCAAAAACTTGTGTATTGTGTGGGTGGAAACGGAGCGTATCCATTTTCACGCAAGCGCGTCCAATCGGTGTGCGATTCCAAAAATAATCACAATTCACCCAGCGAAAAAAATCCGCAAAGAACTGATAACCATTCACGAGAGCGGGCTGCTGGACTGAGTCTATCCACGTTGTAACACTGATGCGATTGGCACTAGTATCCAACGAGAACCAATTCACGTTTCGTGCGCTCGAATCTCCTGCGATAAAAAGTCGCATGCTGGTGCTTGGACTTGTTGCAGGAACTCTGATGCGCATCGTATTTCCGCTCAATGCAAGGGGTCGTCCGTTTTGGGTGGCTAAAACTTGCACCGAACCGCCCGAAACAAGCATTCTGCCGCTTGCCATGGTGGGCATGGAATTTCTGACAAAATCACCTTTTTTGACGCACGACCGCGCTTTGAATGTGACAAGACCTGTGGGTGGATTGGTCGTTCCTGCGATGCGAAGCGAATTGACGGGAATGGAAATCAACACATTTTCACTTGTTCGCAATTCGATGCTTTGACCTGTAATCGGAACCACTGGAAGGTTGACCGTCAGCGTTGTAGTGGGGGTTTCCAATTCGTCAATCAACTGATTTACCAATGCGTTGCTGGGTGGATATTGATGCCAAAACGTGGAATCAAAAGTTCTGATGGGTCTGGTAGTAATAGAAGTTACCAAAAAATCGTCTGTATCTTGACGACAATTGGACAACATCAACACACCCACCAATGCAACCAACAACTTTTTTATACTTTTAATTTCTATATTTTTCATCTTAATAATTTCAAATTTTTAAGGCTTTTAATAATTTTTTTTTAATAAAAATATCAACATTTTGATGATATTTTTTTGATTTAAAAATATTATTTTTTTGAAAGAATTGCCGGCAAATTCTCTTCAAATGCGCTTTCAATATATAAGACACCGCGTGATATAAATTCGCTGCCTATCTTTTTTATCTTTTTCTTACTTTTTTTTCATTTGGAGGCTACCCCCCAGTATAAGCCTCCCCTCAATCTCTCCGAAGGGAGGAAGGAAGCATTTTTTTTTGTTTTAAAACCGAAAACGGAGACCCGTGAAAATGCCAAACGTGGTATAACGTTGGTCAATTGGGTAGCTGTTTTTGGTCAAAGAACCAAAATTATAGCGAATATTAGGTTCTAACAAGAGTTCTACGCCCTTTCCAAGCGATTTTGTAAAGGACAAACTCGCAAAACCCGTCATTCCAATTCGAGGATTAAAAATACTGCTGTCCCTTGAAAC
>JBJOPA010000046.1:0-3243 GCA_046051005.1 Bacteroidota bacterium | reverse complement strand
CACCGAAGCCGTGACCCGTTTTCCACGCGCTTTTGCGTCGCGTATGAGGGCGACGGATTGGGCAGTCGAAATATTGCTGACATGCAATCGCCCTTCGGAATAGTCCAACAGATATAAATCGCGCTGAATCATCAATTCTTCTGCCATCGCGGGCAAACCGACCAAACCCAACGACGTAGAAACCGCACTTTCATGTACCAAACCTTGCGCGGCAATGCTTTTTGTATGCGGAAAGTTTATGATAAGTCCGTCAAAAATTCGGCTGTATTGCAACGCTCGAAGCATCAAACCTGCATCTTGCACCGAGTGGCTGCCGTCGCTGAACGCAATTGCGCCTGCGTGTTGCATTTCCATCATCTCAGCAAGGTCTTTGCCTTTGCAATCCACAGAAAGTGCGCCAATCGTTAGGATATCAATAAGTTGTGTATTGTTTTTATTTTTTATGTATAAAATTTCTGATTTAGAATGAATGGCGGGAGCCGTCGTTGGCTGCATCACGAGGGTCGTAAAACCGCCCGACATAGCGGCTTGGGCGACGGATTCCATATTTTCTCGATGCTCAAAACCAGGTTCGCAGATTTCTGTTCCGACATCAATCCAACCGATGCTGACGTGGGCATTTTCAATTGTTTTTGTGTCGGCGGGCATGTTTTCGGCGGCAATTTTGGTCGAAATTTCAACAATTTTGCCTGCTTCGATGCGAATATCGCGCCGTTTTCCGTCCAATGCTGGTTGTTGCGGAGCCACGATGGTCACATTTTTAAGCCATAAAGTTGTCATTTTAAGATGGACGATTTTTAAATACGTGTTTTAGATTTTTTTTTATTCTCTCATTTTTTTCACAAATTGAGTGCAAAAATACGTGTTTTTACGAAAAAAACAACCCGAATACTGGGGGGGGGCATTTTTCTCGAAAATAATCTTACTTTTGCATCAAAGTTTTTTTTAAAAAGGCAAATGATACAAAATAAATTGTCGTCTCATTTTTTTTGATTTTAATTAAACCTCGTAATTTCTTATGTATAAAATCTATATTTTTAATCGCCCGCTCATCATTGCTTCTACCGAAGAAATATTGGCGCAACATCAATCGAATGAATTGTTTGACGACGGAAAACGATATTTAATTTTCAAACATCTCGGAAAACAAAAAAATCTGTTGCAACTCATTGATAAATTTGAGAAAAATTTGGCAATCGAGCAACTCATCATTCACGACACCGACGGCGAAAAGTTGTGGAAAACCTTTTGTGACCTTTACAAAATCATCGAAGCCGCAGGCGGAGTCGTGCGCAATGGCGACAAAACGCTTGTCATGTTTCGATATAAAACGTGGGATTTGCCAAAAGGAAAAATTGATGCAGGCGAAACGCCCGAACAAGCCGCCGTCCGAGAAATCGCGGAAGAAACGGGCATCAAAACCGTCGAATTGGGCAATCTGATTACACAAACCTATCATACATACGAGTTGAAAGGCAAACGCATTTTGAAAAGAACGTATTGGTTTCACATGAATACGACCCAAGTCGAACTCACACCGCAAGCCGAAGAAAGCATTGAAGAAATTCGATGGGTGGACATCAAGCATTTTTTGAAAACAGAAAAAAACGTGTTTCCAAATTTGTTAGAAGTTTTTAAAGTAATATAATTTAAAAATATTTGGATATAAAAAAAGCACTTTACAAGTCGTAAAGTGCTTTTTTTATGCGTTTTTTTTACAATCCGTATTTGTCAAAAAGATAGATTAAAGAAGTCATGGCGGCTGCGCCGAGTTCTAATTCTCTTCGATGAATGCCCTCAAAACGGTCGCGTTGGGTGTGGTGAAAGTCGAAATAACGTTGCGAATCGGGTCGCAAACCGCCCAACAAAAATTGTTGTGGTTTCAAAGGTCCGATGTCTGCGCCGCTTCCTCCTTTGCCGATGGTCAAGCCGTAGGGTGACAATAAATTTTCCCATTTTGCTATTTTTTTGAGTTTTTCGTTCAAAATTTCTTTTTCGGCATCGAACGTAAAACCGCGTGGCACGTGTCCGCCGCCGTCACTTTCTATGGCGGCAATGTGTTTTTCGCCCTTTTGTTTGGCGATTTCGGCGTATTTGAGTCCGCCTGCCAATCCGAATTCTTCATTGGCAAACAAGACCACACGCAAGGTTCTTTTTGGACGATAATTTAGATTTTTTAAAGTATGTAAAACGCTGATGCTGTGCGCACAACCTGCGCCATCGTCGTGCGCGCCTTGCCCCACGTCCCAACTGTCGAGATGCCCGCCGACCATGATAATTTCGTCGGGAAACGTCGAGCCTTTCAGTTCTGCAACGACGTTAAAACTTTCCATTTTGGGCAATGTTTGACAAGTAGTTTTGACAAAAATCTCCGTTTTTTGCTGTTTGGATTGATTGTTGGCAATGATTTTTGCCAAATTTTCGGCATCGCGTGTCGAAATGCAAAGGGCAGGAATCCGTAGGCTGTCGGCATCAAATTTTGTCCCGCCTGTGTGCGGAAAATCGTCAATTTCGGTCGTCATCGAACGTACGATAACTGCCACTGCGCCCAGTTTTGAAGCGCGATTTGGACCTGCGCCACGTTGGTCAACGCCGCCACCGTAAGCTGCAAAAACACTGTTTTGTGTTCTGTCCATCGGGCGATTGAAAAATATAATTTTGCCACGAACTTTTTCACCCAACGAATCTACTTCACCCAGTGAAAATACTTGAATCACTTCGGCTTGTACGCCTTTTTTTGGACTTGCGCCCGAACCGCCGAGTGCCAAACTGTTCAACGCTATTTTTTTGCCGTTTGCACGTACTTCGACGACTTCTTTTTCGCCTCGAACCCAATGCGGAACTTGGCAAGATTGCAAATAAACGGTGTCAAAACCCATTGATTTCAACGTTTGTTCGGCATAACGAACCGCTTTGATGTCGTTTGCGCTGCCGCTTGCGCGATTGCCTACGCGGGTGCAAAGCCCTTCCAACCAAGCATAAGCGGCGGATTTGGTGAGCGAAAAATCATGAATTTGTTTGATATAAAGCGCGTCTTCGTCTTCGCTGCTGATGGGTGTTTGTGCAAATGCAGACGTACCCAACGCCAACAAAACAAACAGAAATGCAATTTTATTTTTCATTTTTCTTATTTTTATAATTTTATTCTTTTTAAAAACGGGTTTTCAAGCCACGAAGTTATCATTTTTTTGCTTTTGGGCATACCCCCCAGTATTGTCCCCCCCCAGTATTGTCCCCCCCCAA
>JBJOPA010000045.1:0-2703 GCA_046051005.1 Bacteroidota bacterium | reverse complement strand
GTAAAGAAACTAAAAAATTTGTAAAACAATGATTTTTCTCAACGTATTTTTTTGATATTTTTTTGATATCCTTTTGATATTTTTTTGATATTTTTCAGATTGTGTTCCCGATGGAAAGGCATGTTGCGTTGCAATAAAATTTATTTTTTCTTTGATTTTCTTCAAAAAATGCCCCCCCCCAGTATTTCAACCAAAAACGATGCAAATTTTGGTCTTTTTTCTGAATGTAAGCCCTTTTTTGAAGATAAAGTTTTGAACATTTTGAAAAAAGGCATTTACGACAAAAGCCTTTCCGCAGAAACAGAAAGGCTTTTGAAAACTGAAACCAAATTTTATTCCGAACGGCTATGAAAAAAAGATTGATAAGGAAACAAAATTCGCTCAAACATCACATTTTGTACTATCATAAAATCGCCCCAAGAACAATCCGCAAAATATCTGTCCACAGCCACGCCTTGTTCGATGTTTTCGGTAGCAATAATTTCTCCTTTTTTGTTACGTCCCAATATCGAGTGCAATTTCACGATTTTGGTTGTCCCATTTGTTTTTTTCATATTGATGATTGCAAACGGCACGGTCGCTGAAACGGAATCGCGTTCGAGCGCGTCATTTTCAAAACCTTCGGCAACTTGCCCTGCAAAACCCATCAAAAACCGCTCACAAATGCCTTTGTTGATGTTCGTTGGCGGGCGCATTTGCATCGGATAGACGGGTTCTACGCTATAATCGCCGCCTTTTCTAAATATTTTAAAGGATTTATCTTTCTGACTTGGATAATCCACCGTCACCGATTCAATTTCTTCAACCGATTCATTAAACACCGTTCGGTCTCTCCAAGCCAACGTGTCGGTGAAAAAATAGGGACGCAACGACCCCACAAAACCCGTATTTTTGCGCAACGCATAAGGTTCGTTGGCATCACATTGGATAAAAAACGTCCCTTTTTCGGATTGGTCAACGCCGCCGACATAAAAACATTTTATCATTTTTCCGTCTTTTCCGTACAATTCGCACTTGATTCCGCCCGTCGAAAGCTCTTCGACCACCGTTTTGACTTGGTCACGCGGGAGGCGATAATTGACTTCGAGATGATGAACGGTTTCCAACAAATTTTTGACGGCATCAATTCTCGCGTTGCCTTTTCCGTTGAGCGTCCATTCATTTTTGCCTTTTCGTTCCAACAAAACGGTTCTTCGGTCGTGGTCGGCAATAAAAATCTTATAAACTGCCGCCGTATCTGCGATGGCAAATTCCCAATCGCCGCCTTTCATATTCGTTTTATTGTTGTTGTTTGCGAAAACCCAATACGCCAAACCGCCCAACAACAATGCCGCTGCACTCAAAATGAGATTTGTTTTTTTCATAAATATTTTTTTTAAATAAATTTTGAAAGTTTTTTTTTTACATAAAAATTAAGACGCAAAGATAAGCCGCAAGCAACGAAAAAAAGGCGATTTTAGCACATTTTTTTCGATTTTTTCGCCCGCATACTGGGGGGGGCTATCCGATTAAAAAAATCGTAGGTCGTTTGTGAAAATTTGGTGGATAAGGCGATTCAAATATTTTTTTCCATTCAGAAATGGGTTTTGTCAACAAAAATTCTGTTTCAAGCGTCAAATCCGCAGCAATACAAAATTTTGTATCGGGGTTCAACGTTTTAATCGCCGCGTCAATAATTTGTTGCGCTCGATAAGGCGTTTCGATAAAAATTTGGGTTTGTTTCAAGCGTTTGGCGGTGGTTTCGAGCTTTTTGAGGTCAATTTCGGTTTCGCCTTTTTTGGCGGCAACATAACCGACAAATGCAAAAGATTGCCCATTCATGCCCGACCCCATGAGTGCCAACAGAATCGAACTCGGTCCCACCAACGGTATCACCCTGATGCCTTTTTGATGCGCCAAAGCCACCAATTTCGAGCCTGGATCCGCCACCGCAGGGCAACCCGCTTCGGAAAGCAAGCCCACGTCCACGTCCGCGACCAGAGGCGCGAGCAGATTTTGAAGCTCCGAGTCAGGCGTTTGGTCGTTCAATTCCACCACCGACAGGGCGGATTGCGACAATTCGGGCGCAGCCGCTTTGATGAATGCCCTTGCCGTTTTGCTTCTTTCGACCACAAAATGGTTCAACGTTGCCACGCGCTGCCGCACATGCTCGGGAATGGTGCTCAAATCGGACATGTCACCAAGCGGCACGGGAATTAAAAAAAGGATTCCATCATTCATTTTTAACTATTTTTTGCCGTAAAAGTAGTTTTTTTTGATAAAAATATCGCCAAAACGAAATTAAAGATATAATTTTGCAGCGATTTACGAAAAACTTTTTACCCAACCCTGAAAAACTTTGGCTTCGTAGTTCAACGGATAGAATATAGGTTTCCGGTACCTAAGATAGGGGTTCGATTCCCTTCGAGGCTACAAAAATGGTGTATAAATCATTGATTATTAATGATTTATACACTTTTTTGTTTTAAAATTTTATTAAGAACTTATTAAAAATCAATTTAAGAGAAAATTACATGTCCCACCTAATTCCCAAAGAAAAACAACGCTTGGCAGTCAGCATTTTTTTTGCCATCAATGGTTTTTTATACACCAATTGGGCTTCGCGATTGCCCGAATTGCAACTTTTTTTTCAAGTAGATGATGCCAAATTGGGGCAATATCTCCTCGTTTTGGCAATTGGAGCCATCATTTCGATGCCGTTTG
>JBJOPA010000044.1:0-29817 GCA_046051005.1 Bacteroidota bacterium | reverse complement strand
GAAATGAACGTTCTTTGACCCAAACCGCAGGGCGGGCGGCTCGAAATTCTAATGGATTGGTGCTTTTTTATGCCGACAAAATCACCAATTCCATGCAACGAACCATTGATGAAACCAATCGCCGCCGCTCTATTCAGATTGAATACAACACGGTAAATGGCATCACGCCGCGCACCGTTTCGCGCACGCGAGAGGAAATCATCAACGCCAGTTCTATTCTTGATATTCGTGGAAAACAGCAACGCATGGATTCCGACGAGTTGACGCAACTCAAATCAACGGGCGACCCAATCATCGAGCAAATGAATGCGCCACAACTCGAAAAATTGTTGACGCAAACCGAGAAAAAAATGAAAGAAGCTGCAAAAGACCTCGACTTCATTTCTGCTGCGCAATATCGAGACGAAATGTTAGGAATCAAGAGAAAATTAAAAGAAAAATTTGGAGTCGTATAATAAGGTCTCATTTTTTTGATTTTTTTCTTAAAAATTATAAAAAAAAAGCCACCCCCCAGTATAAAAGCCATTTTGAAGGCAAATATACTGGGGGGTGGCTTTTTTTATCTCAAAATTATTTTTTTAATTCCCTTTTCACCACAAAATCTATATTTTTGCAAATATTTTTCCATTATCATTTTTTATAACATTTTTGAGTTCGCCGTTAAATGTCATTTTTATCGTTTCGTAATTTATTGATTTTCAGTTTTTTATTTATTAATTTTTTTCTTCTAAATGCACAAACGACTGCGAAGAAAAAAACAGATACGCTCGAAATTGTTGACCTTCGGCTCAATTTCGGAAAAGCCGTCGTCAAATCTCGGCGCAATCCAGATGTGATTGTCTTGCATGCTACGTATTTTCAACGTTCCGACGACCCGTATTCGTTGTTGGGTTGTTTGCGCCAATTTGCATCGTATAATGTTTCGGCGCACTATATTATTTTGCGGACGGGTTTGGTGGTTCGATTGGTGGACGAAAACGACGTGGCTTCTCACGCGGGCGTGAGCGTGTTGCCCGACGGAACCACAAACGCCGCCGTCAACGACCGCAGCATTGGCATTGAAATGATTTATCGAGAAACCGAATCGCCGTCAGATGTGCAAATTGAAGCCTTGAAATTATTGATTGCCAACATACGTTCGCGGCGAAAAATCAAAATATTGACGGGGCATTCGGACATTGCGCCGTTGCGTCGCTCCGATCCTTGGAATTTCGACTGGTCGCGCATCGGCGGAAAGTTTTAGGTCGTTTTTAGGCAAAAAAAATCCGAAACTGATTTTCATCAGCATCGGACTCGTCTAACATTTGTTAACCAACTATATTCTTTTAAACATCATTTTCACAAAAAAGTTTTTCCTAAAAAATGATGAAATATTTTTCTTTTTAAATTCTTCCGCAAATTTGCAGTCTTTTGACGCAGATTTGCAAGTAATTATTTCATCAACTTGCTTTTTTTACCAAAGTTTAACATTTTCCTAACAAAGTCAACCCCCAAAATACCTCAAAAAGGGTATAATTTTGCAAAAAAGTCTTTTTGTTTTTTTTGCTTTTTCGCGCTCAACATCATTCCATTTTTATAATCCAAAATATATATTTAAAATAAACTATGATAGGAACATTTACAGCTGTCGTTTTTATGGCATTAACCGTTCGTTTGGCATTGAAGCGCAAGCGAAATATTGGTCTTTGGGCTTTGATTTCGCTTTTGTCTTGGTGGGCGGCGGGTTTTATTTCTGTCGTTTTTCCTTATTTGCGCGGCGACAATTGGCGATTGTTTACCATCTTGGGACCACTAATGACTTTTTTTATTTTATATGTAATTTCTTCGGATAATAAAAAATCAACACCTCCACACGAATGCGACCCCGATATTTTGGACGATGAAATCGAAAATTAGCCCCCCCCCAGTATAAAACCGAAAAAGCCCCGCATGTGCGAGGCTTTTTCGGTTTTATGACCGTATTTTCTTAGTTTCTATCCGTTGGAGCGCGTTGTTTTCCTAGATTGAGTTGATTGGAAAGCCCTGTTGTGATTTTTGCTTTCACAACTTCGCTCAAATCTATCGTGTAATGCCCAACCCAACAATGGCGTTCGTAGCTCAACAACCAAACGTGTAATAATTTAGATTCCAGTCTGTCCATGTACACGACGGGCGCGTCAACGCCTACGGCATGGTGGTCAATATAATGCCCATCTTCGGTCAACAAAAATGCGTAATTCGGCATTTGAAGCGATGAATTATATTGCTGAAAATCGGCTAATGTCGTCAACGCATGGTTGGAAATTCCAAACGGAATGGTCGTGGCAACGCCTTTGGATTCGTCGGGCAATCGCGGAATTTCAAAGAAATTTAAACCACCGATGACCATTTTGACGCGCTCTTTTTCAGTAACATCGGTCAGCGTGATTTCTATTTCGAGATGTTCTGACGTATTTCCGTTGGCAGGTTTTACGGTACGCACCGTAGCTGCAAGTGCTTTGTTGATGCGTCCCAATTCCGTCGTGCGCGGCTTGGCTTTTACATAAATGCCCGGCAACTCAAATGAAGCAAATGCAGTAGAATTGTTCAAAAAATCGCGCATTTTCGTAGGATTTTGCGGCGAAATAATATTTTTGAACTTAAATTTTCTTTCTTCATTACTTTTTACGAGGTAAAAATCGTCGTTTTTATCTTCAATTTTTACATTTTTTTCTTCCAAAACGGTACGCAATTTTTGAAGTGAAACCGCTTTTGAGGTGGATAGATTGACCCACGAATCTAACAAATTTCCATGTGTTTTATAGGAAATTGCTGTATTTTGATGTCGCAAATCAAACAATTGTTCGTACAACGCTTTCGGAAAACTGAACCAACCGTGATAATAAATGCGCGTTTTTTGGTCTCTCGTTTCGCCATAAATTTGAACTTCCCACGCGCCCGCGCCCAAACAATTGTTGACCAAATCTATGCGGCGAATTGGGAATTTACCGCGCTGCGTTGCCTCAAATTTGCCTTGCATGAACATCACTTGTTGCCGATTCCATTCTTGATTTTGAAGCGCAATTTGCGTCAAAAGTGGGTCGCCTTGCGTCCACGCGGGTGCGGAAGGCATAAATTCTAGGAGATTTATGTTTTTGATGACCACTGTATCCAACTTTTTTTTCGGTGTTGGAAAGACGGTTACATCAAAATGTCCTGCCGTTGCGCAAGGTCGAAACTCGATGCGGTCGTAGCTGGTCGAGTCAAATTCTTCGTGCCGATATTCGTTCATCGGATAGTCGGGATAGCTTTTGTCGTCAAAACGACGCAAATTTGCCGTCGTTTGTGCCGTCATTTGTCCACAACAACTCATAAAAAGTAGCGTCGAAAACACAATTCGTTGTATCATATATTTTTCTTTTTTTTAAAATTCAATATTTTTTATACATTAATAGTAGTAAATTTTATACCACATTTTAATGTCATTTGTCAATTCTTTTTTTTCAAAAAAAAATGATAAAAAAAAAGCATTCAAAACTGAATTTTGAATGCTTTTGGGGTATTGAAAACCCGAAAAAAGGCAAATATACTGGGGGGGGGCTATTTTTTTAAAATTTTACTTCGGAATGACGCGGTCGAAATAGGTTACCCCATAACCGCCCCAAATGCCGATGCCACCCTCGCCGACGACATTAAATTTGACTCGCGTGTAGGAAGCAAACGGACCTTGATTGTTGTTGTTGAACTCCAACGTATTCCAAAAATCGAAATGCGATTTGTCCATCGTACAGTATTTTATTGACACCGTATCGCCTTTTCGGAACAAGCCAAATTCTCCAAACTTGATAGAACGGTTGGGCGCGGTGTTGGTCAAATTGAAAGTCGTCAATTTTCCATCAAAAAAACTATCATCAATCACCGAATTTTGCCCTGCGTTATAAATGCTTCCGTTGACGGAGGTAAAATAGCGATAGAAATTCTGTTCGCCCGTTGGGTCGGTGATGGTAGCGCGCATTTGCACCAACGTATCATTCAAATTTGTGCCAGGCGGTTTTATAAAGCTAGCACTATCAATCCGTATCAAAGAGGGGATAGAGGTTTTTGCCCACAATTTTTTCCCTCCCGATTCGATGCGGAGCGTATAAGTTTTGCCCACTTCGGCGCGTATGCGCTGCGTGATGTCGGCATAAACACACAAATCAAAACTTACTGAAACGCTGTCCAAATTGATGTTTAAAATGGGAGCAATCAGTCGTTTTGTCGCCGAATCAAGCGTTGACCAACAAACTTCGCGCAATTGGACAGAATCATTGCCAGAGGAAAGCCAAACAGTGGCATCGTGGATAAATATTTTGTCGCCACTCGTGCTGAAAGTCCTGAAAAATGGCAGCGATTTTGTCAAAATCACCAATGGCGGCGTAGGTCTGTCACCTGCCTCGATATAACCTTCGACCACAATTTGGTCTTCATTGGCAGGCAAAACAGGCGTAAATTCCCGTTCGCAACTCACCAACGACATGCCCAACGCACCCCCCAGTATAACGGCGGCGAAAAGCATTTTTTTGAACTTTAAAAAGATATTATTCATTTTTTGAAACGTTTTTTTAGTAATATTTAAAACGTTTCAAATCGCTTTTTGTTTTTCAAAAATTCTTTTTTTTTAGAATCCAGAAACCGTTCCTGAACCCGAAACATGGGTGTTCGTCATTGGTTTGCCCTTGTATTTGATGTCACCCGAACCCGAAACATTCGCATCAAGCGTTTCCTCGACATTACAAGTTGCATTTCCAGAACCGCTTATCGAAATTTTCATTTTTTTGACTGCCAATTTTTCTAAATCAATATCGCCCGAACCCGCCACTGAAACATCAGCGGTTGTCACCGCGCCACCGCTACAAACTACGTCGCCCGAACCTGCCACGCCAATCGAAAAATCGGAAGATTGTAGGTTTTGCAACTCAATTCGACCGCTTCCTGCGAGTTCAACCTTTAATTTTGGACAATTCAAAGCGGTTTTTGCAACCAAATTGCCCGAACCCGCCAATGACAAATCTTCAAATTGCGGCGCATGAACCCGTACATGCACTTCGCCATCAATGGAATAACCTTTTTTGACACGAACTTTTAAGGTGTTCCCTTCCACAACGGTTTCGATGATGTCTAAAATTTCTTTTTGCGCTTCAATTTCTACGCTAAACGTCGAATCTTGCGTCACCTCTACGTCGCCCGAACAACTGCTTGATACGTTTACAAAACCCGTCGCTGGGCGTGATTGTTTCAACATCGCACCTGTTCCTCTCGCGGTTTCAGAAAATAGGCTAAAATTATTGCAACCACAACTGCTTTTTCGCACAATAAAAAATGCCAACACAAGGGCAAAAAACAAAGAATATTGTCTCAAGAAATTCATAACTTTTTTATTTTTTTTAGTAAAACAAATGATTTTTTAAATAATTCTAATATACATCAGATGTTTCTTTTCAAAAAAAGGTTACAAATTTTTGATTTTATTTTTCATATTATCAAATCTTTCAATCGAAATTTCGGGATTTAACGCCAAACCATCAAGTAAATGTGCCACAAAATGCGATGCAAAATAAGGCGCAAGCGAGGTTCCTTTTGTTCCCAAACCATTGAAAATGCCGAGTTGCGGCTGCGTTTTGTGCAACCCAATCAACGGGCGGCGGTCGCGAACCGTAGGGCGAACGGCGGCTTGATGCGCCACCACTTCAAACGGAATGCGCAACATATTTTCCAGTGCAGACACCAATTCTCCGCGCTGATGTTCGGACGGTTTGGGGTTTTCAAAGTGCCATTCGTTGGTCGCGCCCACCCAAAAGAGGTCGTCAGACAAAGGCACAATTGACATTTTATTTTTAAATATTTTTTGAATTTTTAACAGGGGAAAATCAGGGATTTTGACCAACAACAATTCCCCTTTATCGAGTTGAAAGGGCAAATGTTGAAAATATGGATTGTCAACCGCACCTGCACCTTCGCAAAAAATAATTTTCGCAGCTTCAAAATTTTTATAACGCACATGCTTGTCATCAACAAATTTTATTGCCTCAAAATCAAATTTTTCTGTCGAAATCAAATTTTTATTTGTAAGAAAAGAATTGAAGGCAGTCATCAATTTTGGGACATCAACTTGCGCCGCGCCTATTACGTCAACAAAACCGCGAAACGGTTGTAGTTTTTTTGGAAAAAATTGAGAAAAAATGTCTTGTTTACAATATGATTTATTTTCGGAATAACTTGCCCGCAAACACCATTGATTTTCTTCTTCTATGTTCCGAATCGTTCGGACAATCGTGCGGGATTGCCAAAAAGTATCGCCCAACATGGCACCCATGCGCGTGTACGTATCGTGCGCGTGCGGCAAAAGTTCATCAATTTTCCAAGTTTTGACGATGCGCCAACCCGTAACGGGGTTGATGATGCCCGCCGCAATACGCGAAGCCCCCCCCCCAGTATCGCTGCCGTTTTGGTCAAAAAATTGAACCGTTTTGCCGCGTTCCATCAACTCAAATGCTAATATAGAACCCGCCAAACCTTGCCCAACAATGATGAAATCAACTTTTTTTATCGTATTTTCCACTTAACAAATACTTCTTTTTCTAAAAAAATGAAGGCAAAAATATACTTTTATCTTCCAAAAAGCTACCCCCCAGTATCCAACCCCTTTTTGAACAAAAAAAAGCCTTTCGAGTTTATTACTTACTCGAAAGACTTTTTTTTTATTTTTTCAAACCCAAATTAATCTTCTAACAAAACAGGTTCGATAACACCTTCTGACATTTCTATACCACGAATTGCGGCGCGTTCTGCTGCAATGCGCGCTTGCGCTTCTTCTATGACTTTTCTAAATTCCACAGCCGTTACCACTTTTTTGTCAATCGAAACGTTCTGACGCACGTAGCCAAAAACTTCTTGTGCAATCACTTCTTCATACAATTCGTTGAGTTGTTTTTCGTCGTTCATGACGCGGTCTGCCATCTGATTTACAAAATCTTCGTTGCCGCCCATGCCCGCCAAATAGCCGCGCACGCGATTTTTATAAAACTCTCTCAACGATTCGTAGCTTGGTTTGATTTCGCCCAATTTCGCAATTTCGGTACGAATGATTGACCAACGCAAATTCCCTGCAAAAGCTGCATATTCTCTTTCCACGACTTCCGCCGTATTTTTTTCATCAGACTGCAAAATCCAACGTTTCAAAAATTCGTCAGGCAATTCAATATTATTTTTTGCCATCAAATTCTCTTGCGCATCGCGGAAAAACAAGGCATCAATGTTTGCCGAATGCTCGCTTGCCAAGTTTTCAGCCAATTTTTGGCGTGCTTCGTTTTCGTCTGTCACGTTTCCTTCTCCAAAAAATCGGTCGAACCAAGCTTGTCCCCAAGCAATTGTGGTGGTGCGTTCTACTTTTTGAACCGTCAATTCAAAACGCGCATCTTCCGAAACTTCTTGTTTTTCAGGCACACCTAAAAAGTAGGTTTTCGTATGCTTATCGTTGCTATTTCTTTCAAAATTGAATGGATTATATTCAAATTTGTCACCTTTTTTGAGTCCGTAAACGACTTTCTGCGCGCTTTCGGTCAAATCTTGTGGCAATGCGCCGAACTGATTTTCGATAGTGCCGCCGATTTCTTCAATCAAAAATGTGATATAATCGTTTTCGATAATTTCATCTTCAACTTCCTTGCGGTCGCCCATGCGCTTGCTCAAATCGCTAATCATTTCGTCAATGCTTGCGGCATCTTCTTGAATTTCGTAATGCGTCACGACGGTCGAAGCGTCCAAGCCTTTGAGTTCAATGGCAGGCAACAAACCGATATCGAATTTAGAAACTACATCTTTCGGATTTTCGAGATTGAGGCTCAATTTCTCTTGGTCTTCGGACAAAATCGGCTGTCCAAGCATCGAAATTGGATTTTCGCGCAAGTAGCGGTCCAATTCTTCTTGAATACCTTTGTTAACCGCATCAATCAAAAACGACGAACCGTACATGTTTTTCACATGCGACAACGGTGCTTTGCCTGGGCGAAAACCTTTGATTTGCGCACTTTGGGCATAGCGTTTAATATCTTTATTTACTTTGCTGCTATATTCGGAAGCGGGGAGAGTGATGACGAGTTGCGCATTGAGCGCGTCAATGTCATGACGAACAGTCGTTGGCATTTTATTTTAAATTTAAAATGTACTAAAAAAATGTGCGGGTGGAGGGACTCGAACCCCCATGCATCGCTGCGCTAGATCCTAAGTCTAGTGCGTCTACCAATTTCGCCACACCCGCATTATTTTTGTTGAAAAGCGTTCTTGAAAATGTTTTTTTAAAAACGGTCGCAAAGATACTACTATTTTGATAATTAAAAATTTTTTTCAAAAAAAAATCTGAAAAAGAAGAAAAATAAAATACATTTTAATTTTTACTTGGAAATAATTTTCAATAATAATTTCCACAACGCGCCCCATTTTATTTTGTCGGTTATATTTGCATCTTTTTTGACAATTTTCTAGAAAAATGTCCCCCCCCCAGTATATTCGGATTAAAAATCAGTTTTTTATCAATTTTTGACATGAAAAAACATATCATTTTGTTGCTCGGAAGCGGCGGACGCGAACACGCGATGGCGTGGAAAATGCAAAAAAGCAAGCGTTGCCAACAAATTTTTATCGCAACGGGCAACGCAGGAACGGCGCAAATCGGCACAAACCTCGACCTCAATCCCAACGATTTTGAAGGTTTGAAAGTGTTTTGTCTCGAAAAAAAAGTCTCGATGCTCGTCGTAGGTCCCGAAGAACCATTGGTGCGTGGCATCATTGATTTTTTTGAAAATGACCCAGCGTTGAAACATATTTTGACCGTCGGACCATCGCGTGAGGGCGCGCAACTCGAAGGTTCAAAAGCATTTTCAAAACGTTTTATGCAAAAATATGGCATTCCGACTGCCAAATATGGCGAATTTTCGGAACATACTGGGGGGGCAGTTTTTCTCGAAAAAATGACTGCGCCCTACGTTCTCAAAGCCGACGGATTAGCCGCAGGAAAGGGCGTTTTGATTCTTGACGACCTTGAAACGGCTGTCACAGAATTGAAAGAAATGTTGAGCGGAAAATTTGGAGAAGCCAGCAAAAAAGTAGTCATTGAAGAATTTTTAGACGGCATCGAATTTTCTGTTTTCGTATTGACCGATGGAAAAGATTATAAAATTTTGCCCGTCGCAAAAGATTATAAACGGGTCGGCGAAGGCGATTCGGGTTTGAATACTGGGGGTATGGGTGCGGTATCGCCCGTTCCGTTTGTAACCGATGCAGTGATGAAAAAAGTAGAAGAACGCATCGTGAAACCTACTATTTTTGGTTTATCACAGGAAAATATAAAGTATAAAGGCTTTGTTTTTATAGGTTTAATACTTGTAAAAAATGAACCTATCGTAATTGAATACAATTGTAGAATGGGTGACCCTGAAACCGAAGTCGTATTGCCGCGCTTGAAAAATGATTTAGTTGACCTTTTTGAATCGCTTCACGATGGGACTTTGTCTCAAAAAACAATCCGCGCCGACCGTCGAACGGCTACTACAATTATGCTCACGGCAGGCGGCTATCCAAACGATTATGAAAAAGGAGATATGATGACAATCCCAACTATTTCAGAAAAAAATGTCTTGATTTTTCATGCTGGGACAAAGCTAATGGGTAAAAATACAGTCACAAATGGCGGACGTGTGATGGCTTTAACAGCTTTGGGCGACGACATTCCAGATGCGTTGCAATTGTCGAACGAGTTGGCAGCAAAAATTGATTTCAAGGGCAAATATTACCGTCGAGATATTGGGCTTGATTTGGTAGCACTTTCAAAAAAAAATTAATCCGTTTTTGAGACAATTTCCATGCTCCATGCCTGTGGTTTTTCGGCGAATAAAATTTTTGTTTTTGCCCAAGTTGTTTTAAATAATTCAGAATTTCTATATGAATTTAAAAAATCTTCGGATTCCCAATAACTGAGTGTAAACAAGACGTTGGGTGCGTTTGCGTCGCGCAAAAGTTCGAGATGTTGGCAGCCTTCGCGGGCGCGAATTTTTTGTTTTGACGATTCAAAAACGTCTAAAAAAGTGGGAACTAATTCAGGTTGAAACGTCATTTTTACAATTCTTTTTATCATTTTTTTGTATTGTTTTTTTACTGTTTTAAATTTTAATTTTTCCTTCAAAAACGCACTCGGCGGGTCCGCAAAGCCAAATATTTTTGAATTTTGGCGCATCGTTTCCTTCTCGCTCAACTTCAAATTTGACGGCTAAATTGCCGCCTTTTGTCTTGATTTTGATGTTTTGCAAGTCATTTTCAGGGCTTTTTTTCAAAAAAAGTGCAATGGCGGCAGCCGTCACGCCCGTTCCACAAGACAAAGTTTCTGCTTCCACGCCGCGCTCGTAGGTGGCAACTTCTATCTCGTTTTCGCCACAAATTTCGACAAAATTTACGTTTATTCCTTCTTTTCTAAACCGATTGGAATAGCGCACTTCTCTGCCCAATTCAAATATATTTAAATCTGAAATGTCCTCTGAAAAGATAACATAATGTGGCGAACCCGTGTTCATCAAAAATCCATCTTGCGAGTCGGATTGGGCATTTTGAACATCAATCATTTTGAGTTCGACCCAATTTTTGCCTATCATTTGGGCTTCGTGTTCGCCATCAATTGCCCAAAAACGGCATTTTTTTTCAAACACTTTTTGTGAATGCGCAAACGCGGCGAGACAGCGTCCACCATTTCCGCACATCGAACTTTCGCGCCCGTCGGCGTTGAAATAAATCATTTCAAAGTCGTAAAATGCCCCCCCCCCAGTATTTGGCATCTTTTGCAGCAACATCAAGCCGTCTGCGCCGATTCCGAAGCGACGATTGCATATTTTTTCTATTTTTTGCTGGTCGTCGCGGGTCAGCCATTGGTGTTCGCGTTGGTCAATAATCACAAAATCGTTGCCTGTTCCTTGATATTTATAAAATTTAATTGTCATTTTTTTTGAAATTATTTTTTTAAAAATATTTTGAAAAAAATTATAAACAAACCCCGCCAAGCAATAACGAGACGGGGTTTGTGTATGAAAAACGGTAAAAAACGGCTTGGATACTGGGGGGGGATCTTTAAACCATTTTTTTTTAATAAACGATGTCTAACTCAATTTTTTTGGTTTCCAAATCGGCACTCAACACGCGAATTTTGATGCGGTCGCCCATTTTATAAACCTTATTTGACCTCGTTCCTCGCGCTTGCAAACGGCTTTCGGCAACCTCAAATGGCTCGCCCAAACGGTCGAAAGTAACCATTCCTTCGCAACGATTTTCGAGAATTTCGGCAAACAAACCTCTGTCCACCATACCCGTAATTTGCGCCTCGAAGGTCAAACCTACACGCGAAGACAAATATTCAATTTGATAATATTTTGTACTTTCCCGTTCCGCTTCTACGGCGCGGCGTTCTTGTTTCGAGATGTGTTTGCACTGCAAATTGATGGTTTCTTTATCAAAACGAACAATTTTTTCCAGATTTTCTTCTAAAATCCGATGCGCAATCACGTCCGAATAGCGGCGAATGGGCGACGTAAAATGACTGTAATAATCAAACGCCAAACCATAATGCCCAATATTGTCGGTCGAATATTCTGCTTTTGCCATACAACGAATGGCAATCGGCGCGAGCAGTTTGAGGCGTTCGTCTTGCGCTGCTTTTTCGACCAGTTCATTGATACTTTTTGCAATGCGTTTTGGCGTATCGGTCAAAATTTTAACGCCCATTTCTTGCGCAAAGGTGGCAAATTCTTCTAATTTGTCGATATTTGGCGTGTCGTGAATCCGATAGATAAACGGCACTTCGATTTTATCTTTTTTGCCTACGAAAGCTGAAACTTCGCGATTTGCAAGCAACATAAAGTCTTCGACGAGCAAATTTGCATCTTTTCGAGTTTTTACATACGCTTCTAACGGCGCACCATCTTCATCAAGTCGGAATCGAACTTCGTCGGATTCAAAATTAATTGCGCCATTTTTGAAGCGCGCTTTGCGAAGAGACAAGGCAACTTTGTTGACCGCCATGAGTTCGTCTGCCAATTCACCTTCGCCAGTTTCGAGTCGTTGTTGCGCTTCGTCATACGTGAAACGGCGGTCAGAATAAATGACCGTTTTCCCGAACCAACGATTTACAATTTTATGCGTTTCATTAAATTCAAAAACTGCTGAAAATGTCAATTTCTCCTCACGCGGACGCAATGAACACAAGCCATTCGACAATTTTTCGGGCAACATGGGGCAAACTCTGTCCACCAAATAGACCGAAGTGGCGCGCAAATATGCCTCTTTGTCAAGGGCGGTATTGGGTTTCATGTAGTGCGAAACGTCGGCGATATGCACACCGATTTCAATATTTCCATTTTTCAACACCTCAAAACTGATGGCATCGTCAAAGTCTTTTGCGTCTTCGGGGTCAATGGTGAAAGTGGTGATGTGTCTAAAATCGCGGCGTTTTTCGATTTCTTCGTTAGAAATAAATTCCGAAATTTTTTCAGATTCCGTAATTACTTCTTCTGGAAATTCGATGTTGAAGCCCTTGTCCATCAAAATGGTTTTCATTTCAATGTCTCTCGAACCCGGAACACCGAGTACGTATTCGATGGAGCCGCGCAATAAATTATTGTCTTTTCTATTGCCCCACGAAACAATCTTTGCCACCACGCGCTCGCCGTCGGTTGCGCCATTGCTGTCTTCTTCGGGAATAATCACGTCGGGCATACCGCGTTGGTCGGGGACGACGACGTTGAAACGGCGCGTTTGGCGATACGTTCCAATAATTCGTTCTGTTCCACGTTCCACGATTCGCATCACGATTCCTTCGGGGCGTTTGCCTTCTTTGGCGCGATAGATTTCAACTTCTACTTTGTCGTCGTTGAGGGCGGTATTGAGGTTGCGTTGATGCACATAAACGTCGTCTGGAAAATCGGCAAAAATGATGAATGCCGCGCCAGATTTGGTCATGTCCACGCGCCCAATGTGCGTGCCGACAAGACGACCTTTGTTTTTGTCGAATTTTTTATCGCGTGGATTGTCGTCTCTTCTGCTTGGTTTTTCTGTATTTTCGGCGCGACGACGTGGTCTTTGACCCTCATTTTGCCCAGAAAATCCGCCAGATACTGGGGGGGGGCTATTTGGGTCTTTGTCGTAGCCGCGTTTGAGTTCGTATAATTTTCCTGATGCTTCGAGTTGTTCGATGGCGTGGGCAATCGAATCACGATTGTTAGAAATGCCTAATACAACTGCCATTTGTTTGGGCGCGAAGTGCTTTCTTGGATTTTTTCTCATCCAACCCAAAATGGCGGCTTGCAACTCGCGGGTGGTCAGTTTCGGCAATCTTTTTTGATTGCGTGATTGACTGCTTCCACCGTTTACATCGTCGTCATTTTCTGTTTCAACGCTTTCAACTTTTGGTTTGACGGGTTGTTTGGGTTCTTTTTTTCCAAAGAATTCGTCTTCAAAGCTGATGTTGAAATCATTGAAATCGGCATTTTTAGGCATTTCCAAGCCTTCGGTGTCCGAAAATTCTACGTTTTCAAATCCTTCTAACGGTTTTTTGGGTTCAAAATCTTCACGGCGGTTGGTTCGACGATTGGGGTCGCGGTCGCCGCGTGGTGGGCGAGCAGCGTTGTCAGTAGGTTTTCTATCAAATCTTTTATCTGTTCTATCGTCGCGTTTGGGCGCGTTTTTTCTTTCCGTTTTTTTATCCGCGTCTATTTCAGATTTTTTGGAAACGCCCGATTTGTCAAATATTTTTTCGTCTTTTCTTGCTTCTTTTTTATCCGAATAACTATTTGATTTTCGTTCAACCGATTTTTTTTCTATATTTTCATCGTTTCTTTCGTTTTCTACGGACGACGATTTTTCGCTATGTTGGTCGTATAGTTCAGCAAGTTTTTGTTGTTTTGATGTTTTTGTTTCATCATGATTGGGAGTTTGTTCGGTTTTTGTTTTCCGAACTTTTTTTTCTTCTTTCATTGAGTAATGATTTTTTCAAAATAAAAATTAAAATTTGGCGCAAAGTTCGTCTTTTTTGATGACTTTCCGAGATTTTTTTTTATCGAAAAATGGAAACCGCCTACAAATATTCTTTTTTTGATACATTATAGGTGAAAGAAACGAATAAAAAACTGACCTTTGCAGGCTTTTTTGACTTTAAAAAAAATAAAATCTAAATAATCAACGTTTTGCTGATTGGTCTATTTATCAATCGAAATCAGAAAGTAACGATGTTATCAAAAAAAATAATTTTTAAATTTTTTATTCTCATTATTTCCCTTGCGACGGGTCACATGCGGGCGGTGGCGCAAGAACAATTTGGGCTTCGGCTCGACAATTTTGCGGGTGTGAGTGGTTTGCCGCTCAATCCGTCGGCTGCGGCAACTTATCCGTTGGCTTTTGACATCAATATACTGGGGGGGGGCTTTTTTGGAAGCACAAACGTGGGTCATGTACAAAAAGCGAGCGTTTTTGGTGTGTTGCGAAATTCGGATAGAATTGCGATTAGCCCCAATTTGGGTTTTGAAACAACAATCGCCAATCCGAAATATTATTTGGATTTTCGTCAATCATCAATCCGAAAATATGGATTGGGTCTTGGTCGGATAGAATTACCTTCGTTTTTGGTTAATTTTTATGGTGGTCATTCGTTTGGCATGGTCAATTCGTTTCGCACTTATTTGGGGTCGTCGGATTTGCCGAAGGCGAGCAATTATTATCTCATCAAAAACACGCCGCGTGGTACGCCCATCAACATCGAACCATTTCGTTTTTCATTGGCTGCTTGGACGGAAATTGGGTTAAATTATGGTTATCGAAGCGAGTTGGACAATGGCGATGATTTTGCTTTTGGCATCACATTAAAATATTTGTTGCCTGCCCAAGCTGCTTTTTTTGAGAATCGAACCAACACCAAAATTACCGAAGTTGCGCCCGATGTTTGGACTGCCGATTCGCTCAATTTGGAAGTTGCGTTTACAAAAGATGCGCAAAACAACCTGTTTTCAAGCAAAGGAAGTGGTTTTGGGGCAGATTTGGGCATCAGTTATGTCAGCCAGCCAGACCAAAATGGTCGTCCTGCGTTTCGTTTGGGTTTTTCGTTGCTTGATTTGGGGCGCATGACGTTTTCCAATAATTCGGAATTACATCGGTTGGCAAAAAAGCCGCTTGCGACGTTTACGGATACGACTTTTGGCACAATTTCGCCCGATGTAGATTTTGTAACAGAATCCATGCGAATCCTAACGGAGCGCGTATTAGGAAGCGGAAAAAACTCGAAAATAGCAGAAAATTTTGACATGACGTTGCCAACAGCATTGAGTTTTCAAGCGGATGTACACCTCGAGGATTTTTTGGACGACAACTTTTTTGTGGGTGGCGCGCTGATTCAACGCATTGGCAGCAACAATCGCGGTGCGGTTCGCCCCAATCAGTTCATCGTTGCGCCGCGTTGGGAAACCCGTTGGTTAGGCGCATCGTTGCCTATTTCGTTGCTCGAATGGCAGCAAGTGCGCGTTGGGTTTTCGGCACGATTGGCATTTTTGACACTCGGAACTGCCGATTTGGGCAGTTTTATCTATCAAAATAAATTGCGAAGTTCTGATTTTTATATTGCATTAAAGTTTAATCCATTTAGCGATGGAAAAATTGGCGAATACGGTGGCAACAGCGGCGGACGCAGCAAAAGCAATTCAGAAAAATGTTATAAATTTTAAAAAAAAATAAAAAAATATTTCAATTTTTGATTTAAAAGCACCTTTGGAGCTACCCCCCAGTATATTTGACTTTTTTTGCTTGAAAACGCGCTTTTTTGACTGACAAAACGGCAGTTTTCAAGCATTTTTTTTTAATTTGGACAAAAAGTCGGCATTTTTTACCTAAAATGTCTTTTATTTTTTTCCATTACTTGCAAAATAGGCGTGGCACGAATATTGAAAAATGAAACTTTGCTTATTTGTTTTGAGTTAGAGAAAAAAAAGAAACCTAAGATATAATCATGTTTGATAATTTAAAATATTCACAGATGGACGACGAATCGGAATTCGGACCTTTGCAACCGCTCAGCGAAGACGAAAGCGACGACGAAGTAGCGAGTTTTCCAGATGTGTTGCCTGTGTTGCCGCTCAAAAATACGGTCATGTTTCCGGGCGTAGTCATGCCTGTCACGATTGGACGCGAAAAGTCTATTCGTGCCGTTCAATATGCCTTCGATTCTCATAAATTGGTGGCAGTCGTATCGCAACGCGATGCAGAAACGGATAGCGTAACCCGCGATAATTTGTACGATATTGGCACAATTGCACGCATTTTGCGCATTTTGAGAATGCCCGATGGCTCGTTAACTGCCATTTTACAAGGCAGAAAACGTTTTCAGATGCTGAATATCATCACTGACGAACCGTTTTTGCAAGCCGATACGTTGCCACGCGACTATCTTGGGGTGACGAATCCACAAGAATTTCAGGCATTGATTGCCCTCGTGCGCGACAAGGCAATTCAAACTGCCGAGTTGTCGCCCAACATTCCGAACGATGCGGCGGTGATGCTCAATAACATCAAAAGTGATAGTTTTTTGCTCAATTTTGTCGCTTCCAACATGAATTTGAAAGTAGAGGCAAAACAAGAAATCTTAGAATATTTTGACCTTACTCAAAAGGCGGAACGTATTTTAGAATTTTTAGATGCCGAACTACAATTGTTGCAACTCAAAGGCGAAATTGACGAGCGCGTGCGCGTAGAACTCGACAAACAACAACGCGACTATTTTTTGAATCAACAATTGCGCACCATTCAAGAAGAACTCGGCGGAAATCCGCATGAAGAAGAATTAAATGTCATCGCAGAACGCGCAAAATCTAAAAAATGGTCGGAAAAAATACAAAAACATTTTGACAAAGAACTCGCAAAATTGCGCCGAATGCCGCCGCAAGTTGCCGAATATTCGATGATGATGAATTATCTCGAAACGTTGTTGGACATGCCATTTGGCGAAATGACCGAAGACGTTTTTGATATTCCGAATGTAAAAGAAGTGTTAGAGGGTGACCATTTTGGATTGCGCGACGTGAAAGAACGCATTTTGGAACATCTCGCCGTCTTGAAATTGAAAGGTGACATGAAATCACCCATTTTGTTGTTGGTCGGACCGCCTGGCGTAGGCAAAACCTCGCTCGGAAAATCCATTGCCGAAGCATTGGGACGAAAATATGTTCGCATGTCGCTTGGCGGCGTAAACGACGAAGCAGAAATCAGAGGACATCGCAAAACGTATATCGGAGCCATGCCCGGACGAATCATTCAAGGCATGAAAAAAGCGGGCGTTGACAACCCCGTTTTCATTCTTGATGAAGTAGATAAAGTTGGGTTTAGCCATCGCGGAGACCCGTCTTCGGCATTGCTCGAAGTGCTTGACCCAGAGCAAAATACGGCGTTTCAAGACAATTATTTAGAGGTCGAATACGATTTGTCAAAAGTCATGTTCATTGCGACTGCTAATAATATGTGGGCAATTCCCGCGCCCTTGCGCGACCGCATGGAAGTCATTTATTTGAGTGGTTACACCGTTGAAGAAAAGGTGGAAATTGCGAAAAAACATTTGATTCCAGAGCAAAAAGAAAAACATGGACTCGAAAATGATAGCGTTGAAGTCAATGACGAATTGATAAAATCCATCATTCGTGGCTACACGCGAGAAGCGGGTGTACGCGCATTGAGCCGTGAAATGGCAAGCATCATGCGAAAAATTGCCTTGAAAATCGCAAATGACGAATCGTATGATAAAAATTTAAGTTTCGACGACATCAAAAAAATGTTGGGCGCACCTTATTTCATAAAGGCGATTGATGAAAATGACCAAATTGCAGGTGTGGTAACAGGTCTGGTTTGGTCCACCGTTGGCGGTGACATCACGTTCATCGAAGGGTTTTCTGTCAAGGGAAATGGCAACATCAATTCGTCGGGCAATTTGGGTTCGGTCATGCGGGAGTCTGCACAAGTGGCAATGAATTTTTTGCGCATCCATTCAGACCAAGTCGGCATTCCAAACTCCGTTTTGAAGGCGAATGACATCTATTTGCACGTTCCCGAAGGCGGCGTTCCGAAAGAAGGTCCGTCGGCAGGCATTACCATTTTGACGGCAATTGTGTCCGCGCTTCGCAAGCAACCTGTCAAAAAATGGTTGGCAATGACAGGCGAAATTACCCTTCGTGGAAAATTATTGCCTGTTGGAGGCATCAAAGAAAAAATATTGGCGGCGCGACGAGTGGGCATTCAAGAGATTATTTTATGCCATGAAAACCGACGGGATATTGAAGAAATTGAACCACAATATCTCGAAGGATTGACTTTTCATTATTGCGAAAGAATGCTTGATGCTTTGAAAATTGCTTTTGAGAATCAATTAGAAATGTTGCCCGAAGAGAAAAAAGACGAAAAAAAGGATGATAAAAAAGAAGGCGAAAAAGAAGAAAAAGAGGTAAAATCAAAAACGCCTCGAAAATCGCGTACTAAGAAAAGTGAGGAATAAAAAACGCCGTCTCTACAAACGCCCGCTTTGCACACCTGTGCGAAGCGGGCGTTTGTAAATTTGAGAAACAACGTAAATTTATGATTTTTTGAAAAAAGGGGATTAAAAGAACATCAACGCGAAACATGAAAGACAAATCTTATAGAAAACAAAAATATTTTTCAAAAATAGCCCCCCCCCAGTATATTTGCCTATTTTTGATAAATTTCCTATAAAAAAAGCCTCATTACATCTGTAATGAGGCTTTTTTATTGGGGAAATACTTTTTTTATCGAATCAAAGTGAAAAAACCGTTGGACTCTTGGACACGCCCACGTGGTTCGACGTATCGGAGTTTGTAGGAATAAATGCCTTGTGGCAATGGAGTGCCTTCATTATTTTTTGCGCCATTCCAACCTTCGCGAGGGTTGGTGGTCTCAAAAATCTTTTCGCCCCAACGCGCCCAAATTTGTAAATTAAAATTTTTCAATCCCTCCAAATATCCATTTCCTCTAAAAACATCATTTTCGCCATCGTTATTGGGCGTAAAAGCGTTGGGCATAAAAAAAGTGATGAGTGGTTCGATGTCCACCGTTTTTTCGAGTGTGTCACGACAACCCGTTCGGGCATTGATGGCAACGAGTTTTGCCCGCACCAATCCCGTGTCTCGAAATGTAAAGGTAGGATTCAAATCCGTCGAAAATCCAGAATAATTGGCACTTTTAAAAAACCATTGCGCCGCGCCCGCTTGCGTAGATTGGTTTTGAAAGCTAATGCGGCTGTCAAAATTATTCCCTTTGTTCGGAGAAAACGTAAACGCCGCTTTGGGAACTTCTCGAATGTCTATCCAATCTCTAAAAACTTTATTGACACGACAACCCAACGGGGAAAGAATTTCAAGTCTCAAAGAATAAGTACCCACCGAATCGTAGCGATGCGTCGGACGAATGCTTGACACCGAAGGCGTTCCATCTCCAAAATTCCAACTCACGCGATAAGTCGAGTCTATGGGCGCACTCAAATTGTCAAACGACAAAGAAGCAGGCACACAGCCGATATAATTTGATGGATTGACGACCACCAACGGCGGCGAAGGAAACCAACGAATGATGCGCGTCGTGTCGGATTGGCAGCCTCGATTGTCCGTCACGCGCAGGCGAACGCGCTTGTCGCCAGGTGTTGTATATTGAAAATTGATATTTTGTGCCGCTGAATCACGCCCTTCGATTGTCCAAGTTTGTTGCGTAATTCGACCCGACATGGTTGTCGAAATATCCCGAAAAGCGACGGGTGTAAAGCTACACGTATCATATCGTGCAGAGAAATTAGCAACGGGATTGTCAAAAATGCGAATTTCTACGTCCGCGCTGTCCGCGCAATTGTTTGATGAACCTGCTGCCAAAAACAATCTTCCGCGCAAAAGACCCGCACTCCGAATCGGAATTTTAGGCGACCAAGTTGTAAAACGGGTGCGCGTCGTGTCGTTTGGGTCGAGCTGAATGTCCCATAAAATCGTCGTAACACGATTTTGACCGATGCTAATATTTGTAATTTCTAACGAATCTACTTTACAGGAATTAATAAAAAATGTCTTTCGTTGTGCGGAATCAGACCGCACAACTGCCGCAAAATCAGGGCGACAAGGCATTGCATTCAACTGAAAATCTCGCCGAATCGTGGACAATAAAACCCCATTTCGGTATTCTCTTACACAAATCGTTACCACAAATTGCCCTTGCACTTCGGGTCTGCCCGTGATGAGACCCGTCACAGGGTCTATCGAAAAAGCACCCGTACCAAGCGGACGATTGAACGAATAAGTTGGCGTTTGATAAATGGCGTTCACGAGTGGCGGACGCATATTTGGGTCAAAACCTGTTGACCCCTGTGTGTTATTTCCGATGACGGCAGGACAAAATTCATATACCAAATCATCGCCATCGCGGTCAGTTGCGGAACTGCTGATGCGCAATTGTTGGTCAAGACAAACCAACGTAGGCGGCAACGCATCAAATCGGGGGCTACTGCTGTTCAAACGTTGTGCTTCGGGGGTGATTTCGATAAAAAATGTCGCGCCCACGTTGCCAGGGTCAACGATATTGCTGATGGTGCGGTTGCGGCAGCAACGCCGATATACTAAAAAATAAGACTCCGTAGAAACGGGAAAGGTAGCAGAAATTTCAAACAAGCCTTCGTTTACGCCAATTATCGAAGTCGGTTGCAAACAATCGTAGGTCGGGTTGGGAACTTCTCGTTCTTGCGGAAGACCAGATGCCGCAGAAGTGGTCGGCTGACCTTGCAAATCTACCAACTGATTGCCTCGATACGCACCAATCCATGTGTCTGGGTCAAATGATGTCGCCGCATTCGGACCAACAGGAAAGCGGTCGCGATAGAGTCGAAATGTGATGATATACGTGTTGGTATTTGCAATGCTGTCGCGGCTCACCCAACGGTAGCTCATTTCGCCGCCTACAATGTGCGCCGCTTGAAGTGAAAAAACGATGAAAAATAGCAATCCAAAAAGAAGAAATCGTTTCATATTGAATAGGTTTTTTAAAAAATAAAATATTGTATTGAAGTGAAAAAAATATCATTTTATACTGGGGGGGGGCATTTTAGGAAACATTTTTTCAATAAAACGGTTCAAAGATAATCGTAATTTTTTATAATGAGTTCTTTTTTTTGTGGAAAAAATAGATAGAATAAAAAACGTTAAGTCAAAAATTTCGTTTTCAGTGATAAATTTTTTATAAAAAAACAAAAATAGTTATGCTTCGACAAGCAACGGCGGCAGATTTCGATTTTTTCTACGAAATGTACACGCACCCACAAATCAATCCTTTTTTGCTCTACGAAATGCTCGACAAAAAAGACTTTACACCCATTTTTGAGGATTTATTGCAGCAAAAAATCATTTTTACATTCCATCAAACGCCCGATTCGGCGGCGGCGGGCATGTGTAAAATCGTGCAACTTGCCCATCGGACGGCGCACATCGCCTATCTCGGCGGCGTGGCAATTCACCCCGACCACGCAGGAAAAGGTCTCGGCGAAAAAATGATGCACGATATCTTAGCCATCGGCAAACAACGTGGATTGCGCCGCATCGAACTCAGCACCGCCACCCACAACCTGCGCGCCATTCGACTCTATGAAAAAATGGGCTTCGTGCGCGAAGGCGTTTTGAGAAATTATACGCATCTCGTATCCGAAAATAAATTTATTGATGAAGTTTTGATGTCTTTTTTATACGAATCATAAAAAATATCTATAAAATTGCATACAGATAAATAAAAAATATTATTTTTGTAATAAAAATTAGATTTTTACCTCATTTATACTGGGGGGGGCATCTTTTTTGTTCTAAAAAATATTATTTTGAAAAAGTTGTTCTAAAAAATTAAAACAATTAAGAAATGTTAGCAATTTTAATAGAAGTTTTGGCAAAAATGTTTTCGATTGTCAATCCGATGGGCGCATTGCCGATGTATTTGACCTTGACGGCGCACTATTCGGAGGCAGAACGCTTGCGAACGGTTCGGAATACGTCTATCTATTTTGTATTGGTTTTGTTGGCTTTTTTTTGGGGCGGCTCCTACATTTTGGCATTTTTTGGGCTTGACATCAACGCGCTTCGGATTGCGGGCGGCTTGGTCATCTTAAATTCAGGTTTTTCTTTGATGAACGACAATTTCAATCAAAGTCGCGCCATGAACCCAGAAGTGCAAAAAGAAGCCCTCGAAAAACCCGACATTTCGTTTTCGCCGTTGGCAATGCCGTTGCTTTCTGGACCTGGCTCCATTTCCTTGATGATTGGCTTTTTTGCGCAATATCAAAGTTGGGAAGACCGTTTGTTGATTACTGCCATGATTTTTTTGATGGGCGGCGTGGTTTATTCCATTTTTCGCATGGCTCCGCTTGTCTATCGCTACTTGGGCGTGGGCGGACTCAAGGCGGGTTCGCGTGTGATGTCGTTCATTACGATGGCGATTGGCGTTCAATTCATCATTCTCGGCATTTTGGCGTTGGTGAAAGAATATGCCAAATAAAAAATGTCTGCTTCTTGAAAAAAGAAAAGCCTCACAAATATTTGTGAGGCTTTTTTGATTTCGACCGATTTTTATTCGTTTGAGTCGTCGTCATTGTCGTCGTCGCTTTGTCGTTTTGCTTTGCGATTTCCTTTTCCTTTTTCACCTTTTCGGGCTTTACGCTCGGCTTTTTTGGCTTGCATTTCTTCCCATTGTTGCGGCGTTACGATGCCTTTCACTTGTGCTTCGCGAGCTGCTCGAATCTCTTCGACTTTGGCTTTTTTCTGCTCTTTTGATAGGCTTTGGTCGCTTTTCACGGCTTGCAATTTTCCTTTTTCGGCGGCGCGAAGGTCGCGCAATTTCGCTTTTTGGTCGTCTGTCAAGCCCAATTTATCGGCGGCTTGTTTCATTTTTTCGCCACGTTGGGCGCGTTTTCCTGCTTTTTCGACTTTCGTGGCGGGCGCAGCAGGCGCGGGTGCATTTTGAGCGAAAACGGCGGTTGAACCTGCCAACAAAACTGCAAAAAACAACATTACTTTTTTCATAAATTACTTTTTTCTTTTAAATAATTGTAAAAACGGGTTTAATAAAATTTTAATTCTTTTTTAAAAATTTAGTCATCTACTTTTCAAAAGTGATTTGATATTAAGACGCAACACATCGAAAATCGTTTAAAAGGCAACCTCGTAAAAACACAATTTTAAGAAAACTTTAACGATTCAAAGCGTTTTTAATTGTTTTTTAAGTCTTTTGCATTCGCTTTTTTTCTATTTTTGTGGGAATATTGTAAACGTAGTTTTTGAAAAATGCTTGGAAAAATGAAAATTTGGGAACAAAAATCAGACATTCACCCGTTGTTGCGGCGCGTTCAATGGGCAGGTTTGTTGGTTTCGTTGGTCGCATTGGCGGGCTTGGGCTATCGCATGAAAACGTTGGACGATGCGCAACAATTGTGGGGAACCTTGCCACTTTTGTTTGAAATTTGCTTGTGGTTGAGCTTTGTTTCCCTCCGTTTGCGAACGGTGAATTTGCGTTGGTTGGCATTTTCGACCTTGTCGGGCGCGTTGTTGACGCTCAGTTTCCCCAATTTTTGGACAACGCCACTCATTTTCGTTGCGTTTGTCCCCTTGCTTTTTGTCGAATCTGAAATTAGCAATTACAACGGAATTTCTAAAAAATTGGTGTTGCGCTATGCCGTCAATGCGTTCATGGTTTGGAATATTGGGGCAACGTGGTGGGTTTGCAATTCGAGTTTGGTGGCGGGCATGATTGCCAATTTTTTAAATGCGTTGCTGATGACCGTACCATTTTTGGCGTTTCATCAGCTCAAAAATCTATCGAAAACGTCAAAAAAAACGCTTTTCTTCCCCCTTTCGGGGAGATTGAGGGGCGATATACTGGGGGGGGCGGCTTTTGTCAGTTTTTGGCTTGGTTTTGAGATGTTGCACCTCAATTGGGACATGTCGTGGTCGTGGCTGACGCTTGGAAATGCGTTTTCAGAAATGCCAAATCTTGTCCAATTCTACGAATTTACGGGTGTTATGGGCGGCTCTGCATGGGCATTGTTACTTAATTTTTTATTGTTTTTAATTTTAAAAAAGAAAGAAAAATTTGAGAATAAAAAATTGATTTTTGCTTCGGGTTTGGTGTTGACGATACCTTTGGCGGTATCTTTTTTGCTCGGCAATTTGGCGAAAGCAGAAAACTCAATTTCCCAAAAACAGCCTGCCTCGCACATCAGCGCAGTAGTCGTTCAACCGAACTATGAACCGCATTATGTTAAATTTTCTAAACCAGAAATCACGCAAGTCAATGAAATTATCGCATTGGCAAGCCAAAAAGTAGATTCAACCACCGATTTTTTGATTCTTCCAGAAACCGTTGTTGACAATGTAGAAGTCAAGCAAGGCGATAATCGGGAACAAAATATGACACGTTTTCGAGAATTTACGCGCCATTTTCCGAAGTTGAAACTCGTAATGGGCATTGGCACGTATGAAATTTTACAAGGCGACGAAATCGCCAAGCACAATGCCGTCCGAACCGCCAAACGCGGTGGATTTAGCTATGAAGCCGCCAATGCTGCCACCGTTTTACGCGCTTCCGACACGACCCCCCAGTATAAAATGCCCGTCTATCGAAAATCGAAACTCGTGCCTGGACCCGAAATTTTGCCTTTCAAAAAAGTATTATTTTTCTTGAAACCATTGTTTGACCAAATGGGCGGAACCATTGAAGGATTGGGTACGCAACCGACCCGCGAGAACTTTGGCGATGCCGATTGCAAAGTGGCTCCCGTGATTTGTTATGAAAGCATTTTTGGCGATTTTTGTACGGGTTATGTCCGAAATGGAGCCAATTTTTTAGCCGTGATGACCAACGACGGTTGGTGGGACGATTCGCCGGGTTATCTGCAACACTTGAAATTTGCGCGGTTGCGTGCCATCGAATTGCGTCGTCCCGTCGTTCGGGCTGCCAATTCGGGCGCGAGTTGTTGGATAGATATTTTAGGAAATGTGCATCAACAAACAGTTTACAACACGCAAGATGTTCAAAAATTTGAATTTCAAAAATTTGAGCGACTCACTTTTTATGCGAAATTTGGCGACTGGTTGGGCATTTTCGCAAGCATTTTGTCAATTTTTGGTCTGTTTTACTTGTTTTTTGAAAAAATAAGTCGCAATCGAAAAAAATAGTTTGCCCGCTTTGTAAAAATCCACGTATTTTTGCATGTTATTAATATTAAAAAAAAATTTGAAAAAAACGACTGAAATATCGAAACGCTTTTTTGCGCTTGCAATGGCTTTGTTGATGTTGGTGGCTACCTCTGGCATCAACTTAGAGCGATTGTATTGCTTGTGTAAAAAGCAGTTTTCATATTCGTTTTTTGGAGAATTTGAAAAGGCATGTTGTTCGCAAAAAAACGTTTGTGCCAAGCCGCAACATGGCTGCATGCAACACAGCCATCAATATTTTAAACTCAAAATAGATGTCGAAAAAGCGAATACCAACGATTTTTCGATTCAAAAATATTTTTCACAAATTTCTTTTTCTGCCGATTTTCCTAAAAATTTGGCTTGGCAACGCGACATTTCGCATCATTTCGAGGTGCTTTCGCAAGTTGCGTCGCGTCCACCGCCCCCCCCCCAGTATCGGCGACCTTCTGGACGTGAAATTGGTATTTTTCATCAAGTTTTTCGCTGTTAGATTTTACTTTTATTAATTTTTAAATCCCGTATAGAAAGCAAAGGTCTTTTCTATACGCATCGCTGTTTGTTAATTATCAAAAAAAAATCATTAAAATAAAAAAATAAAATAATGAAAAATAGAATTTTGAATCTCGTTTTGACTTTCGTTTTTGCGTTTTTTGCGCAAAATATTGTGGCACAAAATACAAATATTGTCACTCAAAATATTAAAGTTTCTGGGAATTGCGACGACTGTAAACGCCGCATCGAAAAAGCATGTTTTCGCGTTGCGGGCGTTCAAAAAGCGGATTGGAACGACGAAACAGGCATTTTGACGATTACGTTCAACAATAAAAAAGCAACATTGGATAAAATCGAGCAATCCGTCGCCAGATTTGGCTACGACACCGAGCATCACAAAGGTTCGGACAAAGCGTATAAAAAATTGCCTCATTGTTGCCAATATCGTGATGGAAATCCACACAAAGAATAAGGGAATTCACTTCACTAAAAATCAATAAAAATGTATAAAAATTTGAAAATCAATATTTTGTGTATCATTTTTTTGACGATTTCAAAAACAATGGTGGCACAAACCCTACGCGGCGTAGTGATTGGGGAAAATGGCGATACGCTCACGGGCGCACTCGTGATGTGGGAAGACAAATCCGAACAAGCCGTGAGCGATGTGAAAGGACAATTTGAGCTTCGCACGCGACCGCGTCATGCACATTTGCAAGTGAGTTTTGTAGGTTTTGAAGTTTTTGAGGTCGAAGTGCCTAAAAAAAGCACGTTTTTGACCTTGAAATTAAAGCCAAATAGCCTTTTGGAAACCGTGACCGTACAAAGTCAGCGTGGACACACGGTTTCGACATTGGCAACGCGGTCGCTCGAAACCATTGGGCAAGGCGAGTTGCGCAAAGACGCTTGTTGCAATTTGTCGGAAAGTTTTGAACGAAGCGGCTCGGTTGATGTGTCGTATCAAGACGGCGTGACGGGCGCGAAGGAAATCCAAATGCTTGGTTTGCGTGGCATTTATACGCAGTTGCAGGTCGAAAATCGGCAATCGTACAATGGTTTGGCAACGCCGTTTGCGCTCGAATATTTGCCGGGTTCGTGGCTCGAATCTATCCAAATCTCGAAAGGTGTGGGCAGTGTGGTGAATGGTTTTTCGGCAATGACGGGTTCGGTGAATGCGGAATTGCAAAAACCGACGAAGGATAAAAAGATGTTTTTGAATCTTTACGGCGACGGTTTTCAGCGTTTTGAAGCAAATTTGCATCTAAACAAGGTCGTTTCGCCTAAGTTTTCGACGGGTCTTTTGTTCCATGCCGACCTCAACGAGCAACAAGTTGACCCTGACAACGATGGTTTTTTGAATCTTCCGCTCAAAAAGCAAATCAACGGTTTATATCGAATTTTTTATGAAACCGATTTGTTTCACGCGCAAGTGAACGTGCATGGCATCAGCGAGCGGCGGCGCGGCGGTCAACTCGACAAATTGGCGACCCCCCAGTATCAGCCTTACAAAATCGCTCAAAATACCGACCGTGCAGAGGTTTTTGCGAAGTTGGCGTATAAAGGTTTTGCCGAGCCTTATCGGTCTTTGGGGTCGCAATGGTCGGCGAGTTATCACGATTTGCGTTCCAATTATGGCAATCGTTATCAACACAACGGCACGCAACGCAGTTTCTACGGCAATGTGATCTATAACTCCATTTTTGGAACAACTGACCATAAGATTTCAACAGGTTTTAGTGGACAAGTTGATGATTTTAAGGAATTTATAAATGAAAAAAATATTTCACGGATAGATAAAACGGCGGGTGTTTTTGGGGAATATACCTACAATCGTCCTGCGCCAGAAATGGGCGAAGACCTCAACGATTGGACCATTGTGGTGGGCGCACGCGCTGACTATCACAGTCGAATTGGCGGCGTTTTCATCACGCCGCGCTTGCATGTGAAATATAATTTTTCTGAAAATACGGTGTTGCGGCTTGCGGCTGGACGCGGCGTGCGTGCGCCCAATGTGTTGGTCGAAAATATCGGTTCAATGGTGACAAATCGGCGAATTGAAATTGACAATTCGTTGAAATTGGAAGACGCTTGGAATGTAGGATTGAGTTTTGTTCACAAATTTTTTGTGGGCGAATCTGGAAATATCAACCTTTCGGCAGATATTTATCGAACCGATTTTGTGAATCAGATTGTAGCAGATTTTGATTCTGACCATACCAAAATACAGTTTTATAATCTCAAAGGCAAATCTTTTTCTAATGCGGGCATGATTATGTTAAATTTTGACCACATTTTGCCAAATATACTGGGGGGGGGGCTAACTTCCAAATTGGTGTTTAAAATTAACGATGTGCGCAGCACTTTTGGTGGACAACTCCTTGAAACACCGCTTGTGGCGCGCTCTCGTGGTTTGGTGACGTTGGATTGGAAATCGAAAAACGAAAAATTGGCGATTAGCACTTCAGCACAACGCATGGGCGAACAACGCTTGGCGACAACGCACGTTTTTCCGCATGAAATCCATAAAACCCTTTCAACGGCGCAATTGACGGGTATTGCACCGAGTTTTTGGCTTTTCAATTCACAAATTTCGTATAAATTTTTACCAAATTTAGAATTTTACGCAGGCGGGGAAAATTTGGCGGATTTTCGTCAACAAAATCCAATTATTTCAGCAAATGACCCGACAAATGCCTATTTCGATGCCATGCAAATCTACGCGCCGCTCACGGGCAGGAGAGTTTATGGCGGTTTGAGATGGTTTTTACAATAAAATTTTGTTTAAATTTTAAATATTTAAGAAGTAGTCAACAGAAAGAAATGTTGGCTACTTTTTTTTGTCAAAAACGGTTTGGATACTGGGGGGGGGCATATTTTTGATGTTAACAAATAGATTGGTACGAAATATCAAAAAAAATGAAAAATTCGGTTAACTTTGCGGCTAATTCTTCGTACAAGAGGAGTTGAAATTCATAAATTATTAATTGATAAAAAGAAAATACGTTTTCATAGGCGTATTTTTCAAAATATATAACAAGGCAAAAAGTATGGCTTGTGGAAGTTGTTCGGTAGGAAAAGATGGGAAAGCAGGTGGTTGTTCGGGCGGTTGTTCGTCTGGCAGTTGCAATAGACTCAATACTTTTGACTGGTTGACCGCATTAGAAATCGAAGATTCAGCGGCAGCACAATATTCGGGATTCGACTTAGTAGAGGTGACGTTTAAACACGGCGCACGAAAAGAATTTTTTCACAATCCCGCGCACACGCGCACCACCACTGGCGACCCCGTTTTGGTGGAAGTTGCAGGCGGCGGTGGCTACGACGTAGGGCATATTTCGCTTTCTGGCGAATTGGTACGCCTACAAATCAAGAAAAAAAGTGTGAAAGAGCGTAGCATTACGCTCAACATCATTCGTCGTGCCAACGAGCGCGATGTTGAAAAACTGACCGAATCCCGTGCGCAAGAGCGCGGCGCACTCGTTCGGGCGCGTGCCATTTCTCGCATGTTGGATTTGGACATGAAAATTGGCGATGTCGAATATCAAGGCGATGGCAGAAAAGCTACTTTTTTCTATACCGCCGACGGTCGGGTGGATTTCCGAGAACTCATCCGTCATTATGCGAAAGAATTTAAAGTAAAAATCGAGATGCGACAAATCGGTGCGCGGCAGGAATCGGCTCGCGTAGGCGGTTTGGGTTCGTGTGGACGTGAGTTGTGTTGCTCGACTTGGCTTTCTGATTTCAAAACCGTTTCGACTGCGGCAGCGCGTTATCAACAATTGGCTATCAATCAGTCAAAATTGTCGGGTGCGTGTGGACGGTTGAAATGTTGTCTCAATTTTGAATTGGATACGTATCTTGATGCGTTGGATAAATTTCCAGATAGTTGCGAAAAATTATTTGTCCGTTCTGGAAAAGCATATTTGGTGAAAACCGACGTTTTTAGAGGTTTGATGACTTATTCGATGGAAACGGGCGAAGAAAAAGGGCATTATTACACCCTCAGCATTCGCGACGTGAAAAGCGTGCAAGAGCGTTTGTCACG
>JBJOPA010000043.1:0-3845 GCA_046051005.1 Bacteroidota bacterium | reverse complement strand
GTGTTTAGATATTTTGAAAAAATATTTTTGAAATTTATTTTTTTATGCCTGCCTTCTTGCGAATTTTGCGAATCCGAATCCACAAAATCGTTTAACGCAGCTTGTACTTTTTTGACAATTTCTGTTTCTTTTCTATCCGCAAATGCGCCGATGAAAACAGAATCTTCCACAACACAAATCGAAACAACGTCATACATAACACCTTGATAATTAAACTCTTGTTCTTCTTCTAACAAGGCATTTGCTTTTTCTGCCGAAAAACGGAATTGAGACAACAACGCAGGATTTTGCTGATAATAATGTGCTAAATTTTCTTTGGCTTCTTGTTTTGCGTAATTTTTCAAGGCAGACAACAAAATCCATTGCCCTGTTGCGGTCATCAACAACAAGGAAAACAATAGAAATGCAATCTTTTTTTGAAAATTACGTTTAAACATGCAAAAAAAAATGGCGTAAAATTTCTCAACTAAAACAGTCATTGGGTCGAAATCGCTGCAAAGAAAAAGAAATTGTCAAAATCGTGTATGTAATTGTGGAAAAAAAAATAAAAATAATACAGTTTTAAGCAAAGTTGCTAAATTTGCCCACTTTTTTATAAGAATACTAAAAAAATGATGCTGAAAGATGATTAAATATATTAAGAAAACGATACACATCTGTTGCGTAATGGCATGTTTTGCTTTTTCTGCAAACGCCCAAACGCCCAATCACGCCACTAATTTAGCAAAAATCCAAGCATTGTTGGATAGAAATGAGGCAGAACGCAGCGTAAATTCCGCTTTGCTCGACAGTTTGAAAACGCTGTCCGCAAAGCTAAACGAAGACTTGGTGGATTTGGAAAAAGCAACCACCAAATCGGGTCGTGCGGAAGCAAAAATGGTAGAAAACGAGCTAAAAACGCTGTCCAAACAGCAAAAAATGGCAACAAAAAATCTAAAAGAAATTGAAAATAAAAAAAGAGATTATCAAAAATTACGGCTGTTGAAGCCCGCAGAATTGCAAACTACGCTTGCCAAAATAGAAAGCAAAGAACCCATTATTTTGACTGTAAATGAGCCGCAAAGCGAAATTTCAGCCATTCCGCCGCCGCAAAATTATGCCACCGTCGTAGAAACACCAAAAGAAGAACCCGAAGAAATCAAAGAAGAAAAACCAAAAAAGTCAAAAGAAAAAAAGGAAAAGAAAGAAAAAAAAGAGAAAGCGAAAAAAGAAACGCCCAAAAAAGAAACGTCTAAAACTGCCGTCGTAAAAAATACGCCAAATAATTATTTGAAATATGATGCAGCAAAAGACCCCGCCGTCAACCCGCCTTTGTTGCCTTGCGAAGTCATTTTTTCGGGTCGAGATAGTTTTTCGGGAAAAGCGCGATTTGAGTTGGCAGAGTTTCCGTTGTTTGCGCAAACCGACGATTTTTTGCGCGCAACGATGAAAGATAAAGATTTTATTACTTGCATCGGGCAATGGTCTCGCGCAGAAGGTTTCAGATATTTGAGCCTCACTTTTGTCATTCAAAGTCGCGACGCACAACGAAGTTTCGGCATTTTAGACAAAACTTCGCCCATTTCTTTCAAACTGATGAACGGTCGTAATGTAAATTTATTGAATACGAAAACCGATTTGGGCATCGTGGATACCGAAAAAGGAACTACCACTTATCGCGCAAAATATGCCGTTCGAGAAAGTGATATAAAAGATTTAACAAATTCAGAAGTTGACGTGTTGCGCGTTGCGTGGAGTACGGGCTACGAAGACTACGAAATTTATGCCGTTGATGTGCTTCAACAGCAATTGAAATGTTTAGAAAAATAAGTTAATAATTTTCATAATAAAAAAAACATGTTAGAATTTAAATTGTTAGATGCAGCCATTTGGTTGGCGATGGTCGGTTTGGCGGGCGTGTTGTTGAATTGGGTGTTGACAAAATATGTCCAACAAAAACATGCTGCCGATTTGCAATTGCAAGCTCAAAAAGAAGCATACGAAACCAAGCAAGCGGCGCAACAAAGCAAAGAAAAACAGTCGCAAATTTTGCCCATTCGATTGCAAGCCTATGAAAGATTGCTCATTTTTTGCGAGCGCGTAAACCTTCCAAACCTCGTGGCGCGCTTGCGAACAGAGGGCGCAACGGCAAATGATTTGCGTTTGGCAATGTTAATCGCCATTCAACAAGAGTTTGAACACAACGTGACGCAACAAATTTATGTGTCGGCAGATTTGTGGAATATCCTCAAAACGGCACGCGACCATACGGCGGAAATCATTAATTATGTGTCGGCAAAAGTTCCCGCCGATGCGCCCAGCGTCGAATTTATCAAGGCATTGGGAGAATTTTTGAATACGTCGCAAGGCGATTCGTTGGCGACTGCGCAACAAGCCATCAGCGCAGAAGCCGCGCAATTGATGAATATTTAATCAAAAAAAAGCTACCCCCCAGTATTCAAGTCCCGTAGGCACGACCGATTTTTTGCCCTAAATAAGTAAAAAAATCGGTCGTACCCAACGGTACTTTTTTTTTAAATTTTTCAAACTAATTGGCAATTATTTAGTTTATTTTTTAAAAATGTAAAAAAGAAAATTACGTTTGAGTAAAAAATGGATATTTTAGAATTTCACGCATTTGGCGATTTTTTGCCTGCCGATGTTCAATATTTAGTGGTCGGTACATTTCCGGGACGGCAATTTACACAACGAACCGCCGCCGAAAATGAGGCAGACCCGTTGGCATTCAGCTACGGCGGACGCAATCAATTTTGGAAAATTTTAGCAACGATTTACGACATAAAACTCGAAACACGCGCCGACAAACAGGCATTATTGACGACCTACCAAATTGGAATGTCCGATTTAATACGCGCTTGCCGTCGTCGCCAATCGTCCAATTTAGATTCCGATTTGACGGATATTGTTTGGAATCGGGAAAATTTGGCGCAAATTATCGCCAACAATGACCTCAAAACCGTTTTTTGTACGGGCAAAGCGGTGGCGAAACAGTTTTCGGCGTGGTTTCCTGCGGTCGCGTGTGTGGCGTTGCCGTCTCCGTCGCCCGCTTTTGCCTCGATGTCATTTTCAGAAAAAGTGGCGGTTTATCGCGCCGTTTTTCCACCTAAAAAACCTTGATGAACTCCCCCCCAGTACAAACGCCTTATTTTGAAGTAAAAAACTTCAAAATAAGGCGTTTTATTAAAATCTTACAACACAAATCATTTTACCAAAACAATTTGTCCTTCAAATTCTACTTTAAAACCTGCTCTGATTTTATTTCGTTTGCGCGTTTCCACTTCGTCATTCACCAAAACTTCGCCGTTTGTGATGAACATATTGGCTTCGCCGCCCGAATTGACCCAACTCAATACTTTTAGTAATTGATTTAACTCAATGTATTCTTTTCCGTCTAACTCAAATTCGTAAGTGTTGTTATTTCCCATTTTTTTTTAAATGCTACTTTTTATTTAAATTATCTAATTTTTATCGGACAAATGTAGTCAAATAAATGACGTGTAATTAACTTTGACAATTTTTTAGCATAAAAAAAGCCCCCCCCCAGTATATTTGCTTATTTTTGTCTGAATTTTTAATAAAAAAACCTTATTTTATGAAGAAAAAATTATTCAATCTACCGTTATTTAATCCAAACACAACCGTTTTTCCTAAAATGGTTTTTAAGAAAAAATTTGATGCACATTTGTTTATGAACCTCGAAGATTGGTTCAATAACGAAGAAGATTATCGTGATTTGCAATGTTTTTTGCAAGCCATTAATGAACCTTATTTGTATTGTGCGGTTCCAGATTGTTATCATTGCAGCGACTTGAAATTTGATATTTCTAAAACACACAGCGAGTTTG